>JAOAHW010000012.1 GCA_026415015.1 Syntrophorhabdaceae bacterium | reverse complement strand
ATATCCTGTCATAGAGGTATGGAACTCTCTAAAAGAACACGTCTATACAAAAAAACATGGTCCCATGAGTATCATAGAGGGTTTTATAAAGAAGATAAAGATAGAGATGGATGTCATTGAAAATTACCCTTTTGTGGAGGACCTTTTCTATGAATCCAAGAAGGCTATAAAGGATTGGCTGCCCTCTTTTTCAAAATACTATGATAAAAGGTCAAAGACCATATTGAATGCCTATGAGAAATGGTGGGATGTATGGCACTGTAAAGCCGATAAAGACACAGTCCTGTCCGGCATGGTTGATAGACTCTGTATGCAGGCAGAGACAGAATATGAAATCCGACTTGATAAGGAGGATGTTTTTTCATCCATAAAACTTGATAAAGAAGGTAACAGCAGAGAAAATAACCATTTCTCCCATTGGTATAAAGAGGGCGTAAATTTATTGTTAAAAATTTAATTTCCCATATTGACAAAAACCTCCCTTCATCCTTATATTATTTTTAGCAATCGATTTAAATAATGGCTAACAATTAAAAAATAAATTGAAAGGAGTGTGATACGATGAAGATTAAGCCATTACAGGACAGGATTCTTGTAAAGAGGATCGAGGAAGAGGAAAGGACAAAGGGAGGCATTATTATCCCAGATGCGGCAAAGGAGAAGCCACAGGAAGGAAGGGTCATTGCTGTAGGAGACGGTAAGATGCTTGAAAACGGGACAAAGGCCCCTCTCACCGTTAAGGTAGGAGACAAGATACTTTTTGGTAAATATTCTGGCACAGAGATAAAGATTGAAGGCGAAGAGCATCTTATCTTAAGAGAAGATGATGTCCTTGCAATAGTTGAAGAATAATGAAAGGAGGGAGTTATAATGGCTAAAGAGATAAAGTATGATCAGAACGCAAGGGAGGCAATTCTAAAGGGCGTTAATACCCTTGCAGATGCAGTCAGGGTGACCCTTGGACCTAAAGGCAGAAATGTAATCATTGAGAAATCCTTTGGTTCTCCCACTGTTACAAAAGATGGTGTGACAGTAGCAAAGGAGATTGAACTGGATGATAAATTTGAAAACATGGGCGCTCAGATGGTAAAAGAGGTGGCAAGCAAGACAAGTGATGTGGCAGGCGATGGTACAACAACAGCCACTGTACTTGCCCAGGCCATATATCGTGAAGGCGCAAAGCTTGTAGCAGCAGGCCATAACCCAATGGAGCTCAAGAGAGGGATTGATAAGGCTGTTGAGGTGGTAGTAGAGGAGCTTAAAAAACTCTCAAAGCCCACAAAGGACCAGAAAGAAATCGCCCAGGTCGGGACCATCTCTGCAAATAATGATGAGACCATAGGCAATATCATAGCAGAGGCAATGAGCAAGGTGGGCAAAGAGGGTGTTATAACTGTAGAAGAGGCCAAGAGTATGGAGACAACCCTTGACATTGTTGAGGGTATGCAGTTTGATAAAGGCTATATCTCACCGTATTTTGTAACAAACCCAGAAAAGATGGAGGCTGTCCTTGATGAGCCTCTGATACTCATTCACGAGAAGAAAATAAGCAACATGAAAGACCTCCTGCCTATCCTGGAACAGGTGGCAAAGATGGGCAAGGCCCTCTTGATAATAGCAGAGGATGTAGAGGGTGAGGCACTGGCAACCCTTGTTGTTAACAAACTCAGAGGGACCCTAAAGGTGGCAGCGGTCAAGGCACCTGGCTTTGGGGACAGGAGAAAGGCAATGCTTGAAGACATTGCAATCCTTACAGGTGGCCAGATGATCTCAGAAGAACTGGGTATCAAGCTGGAGAGCATAACATTGAAGGACCTTGGTTCAGCAAAGAGGGTTGTAATAGACAAAGACAACACAACAATCGTTGACGGTGCCGGTGACAAGAGAGATATAGAAGGCAGGGTAAAACAGATAAGAACCCAGATCGAGGAGACAACCTCTGATTACGACAGGGAAAAACTCCAGGAGAGGCTTGCAAAACTCGTTGGCGGCGTAGCAGTTATCAATGTAGGTGCAGCAACAGAGACAGAGATGAAAGAGAAGAAGGCCCGTGTTGAGGATGCCTTAAATGCTACAAAGGCTGCTGTTGAAGAAGGCATAATCCCTGGCGGTGGTGTGGCATTTATAAGGTGTCTCCCGACCCTTGAGGCATTGAAATACGATGGCGAGAGACAGTTTGGTGTAAATATTGTTAAAAAGGCACTGGAAGAGCCTTTGAGATGGATTGCCCAGAATGCAGGCCATGATGGCTCAATAGTCATAGAGAAAGTAAAAAACAATAAGGGCAACTTTGGGTTTGATGCAGCAAAAGAGGTATATGTGGATGACATGATGGAGGCAGGTATCATCGACCCAACAAAGGTAGCAAGGACTGCGCTACAGAATGCAGCATCAGTGGCATCACTACTTCTCACCACAGATGCCATGGTTGCCGAGAAACCAAAGGAAAAACAGATGCCTATGATGCCACCAGGTGGTATGGGTGGAATGGACGGCATGTATTAAGATTTAAAGGGGTGCAGAGTGGCAGGAGACCTCTCCTGCCCTCCCCCTTATATAATCATAGAATATCTCACAGATAGGTAGCTGTCCCTTTATCTTCAGGTTCTGTGCAATATCTATAAGCCTTTTAAATATAAAACCCCTTGATATGGATTTCTGTAGAAACATCTCGAGAAAGCCCCCCCATCTTTTGCCTTCCAGTTCTGCATGGATGGTGAGTATATTAATCTCTTTATTTAGAGAGTCTGCAAAATAGTCCGACAGGATCTTAGGGTCATTGCCCTCAATGCCCACCACCTCGTCAAGGGTAGGCAGAGTGGATGGTATCTGGATGATACGGAACAATCTGTTGTCCATGACAGGATAGAAAGGCATCTGCCCCCTTGTATCGCTGGAATATATAAACCCGTTCTCTTGAAAAAAGTTAAGTGCATGGGCATTTATCATCCAGCCAGGTGCTGCAAAGGACAGTGGTGCCTTACCTGTAATGTCCCTGTAGACCATTACAGATTTCTTGAGTATTTCCTCTGTATGGTCCCTGTCAAGGTCTTTTATATGGTCATGCCAGTATACATGGTCATGGCCATGGATACCAACCTCATGGCCCTCTTCAATTATCTTTTTTATTATCCCTGCACCTTTTTTTGCTATCTCTGGACCCCTTATGAGTATCCCGTACAGTAGCGTCCTTATTCCATAAGTCTGCAGGACACCCACCCGATTGACCTTTTTCAGGAACCCCTTTTTTGTCCATATCCTCTTTACAGTCCTGCCTGTGTTATCCCTGCCCATGGGGATAAAAAAGCTTGCCAGGACATTATATTTTTTCAAGATAGAGAGGATCTGGGGGACCCCTCTTTGCATCCCCACATGAGTATCCACATCTATCTTTATGCCGATTATGCCTTTTGTGTCTGAATTATTCAATGACCTTTAATACCTTTGCCCCTCTGATCTTTCTTTTTTTTAGCTCTTTCAAGGCTATGTTGGCGTCCTCAAGCCTGTATACCTGCACCTCAGGTTTTATGGGTATCTGGGCAGCAAGGTCAAGGAACTCCATTATATCCTGTCTTGCCACATTTGCCACACTCTTTATCTCTTTTTCATGCCATATATGTGTCGGGTAATCGAGATTGACTAGGCATTCCCTATCATGTGTCTCCTTTCTTATGGCATTTATGACAAGCCTTCCACCCTTCTCAAGCCTCTTTAATCCCTCCATGACAGGGAGCCATACAGGGGTTGTGTCTATGGCGCAGTGTATCTTTTCAGGGGGTATATCCTCAATATCCCCTGCCCAGTATGCCCCTAGTTCTAATGAGAATCTCCTCTCCCCTTCACTTCTGGCAAATACAAATACCTTTGAATCAGGGTATCTAAAGCGTGCCATCTGGAGGACAATGTGGGCAGAGGCACCAAAGCCGATAAGTCCAAGATTCATCCCGTTTTTAATCCCTGTGAGTCTTAGAGAGCGATAGCCTATTGCACCGGCACATAGTAGTGGGGCAGCCTCTATATCTGTAAAGACATGGGGTATCTTAAAGGCAAAGTCCTCATTTACCACCATGAACTCTCCATAACCGCCGTTGGCATCCCTGCCTGTTGCCTTGAAGTCTTCACAGAGGTTTTCATTTCCCTCTACACAGAAACGGCACCTGCCACAGGAAGAGTATATCCATCCAACCCCTACCCTTTCCCCTTCTTTTAACTTGCTTACATTTTTACCTTTTTTCTCAACAAACCCGATGACCTGATGCCCCAGTATCACAGGAAAATCAGAAGGTGGAGTCCTCCCTTCTATCTCATCGAGTTCAGTATGACAGACACCACAGGCAGAAACCCTTAATAGGACCTCCCCTTCTTTTGGTTCAGGGGTGGGCATATCTGCTGGCCTTAAGGGTTCAGCACCCTCATCCAGATTGTATATCCCATCTAAAATCATTGCCTTCATAACACACCTTTGATTCTTATTTTTCTGTAAATGTAACCACCTCTTTCTCCTCAAGCTCTATTATCTCTGAGGGTTTGTCCTTATCAAGCTCAGTAACCTCGTATATCACCACAGGTTTGCTTTTGCCTTTAACAGCCACTTTATCAAGGCCTCTTACCCGCACATGCCATATGGTCCCATCTTTTATCTTATCCTTTATCTTCTCAAATGTAGAATCTGTGATAATGATATTTGTGTTATATTTCCTTGTGAGGCCCTCGACCCTGGCACCGAGGTTCACATTGTCGCCTATGACAGTATAGTCCATTTTTTTACCCTCAGCACCTATATTGCCCACAATGGCCTCACCGGTATTGATGCCATAGCCTGCATCAAGGGGTGTCTTGCCCTCAGAGACCCATTTTTGTTGTAGCTCTTTTAGTCTTCTTGCCATGTGGAGGGCACACTTTATAGCAAGCTCAGCATGGTTCTCCTGAGGAATTGGTGCATTCCAGAATGCCACTATCTCATCGCCAACAAACTTATCCAGTGTCCCATCCCATTTGAATATGATATTTGTCATCTCGCCTAAGTATTCATTGAGTATCTTGACTACCTCTTCAGGCCCGTGTTTCTCTGAGAATGTGGTAAAACCCCTGATGTCAGAAAAAAATACTGTGATCTCCTTTCTCTCGCCTCCGAGCTTGGCAAGATTGGGATTTTTTATAAGCTCGTTGACAACCTTTTCTGTTACATAGCTTGAGAACATGCCCCTTATGCGTTTTGCATACCTCTCCTCTGTGGCATATCTGTATGCTGTTATAATGAAATATATGACAAGTATATTGCTTGTGGAATAACTTAAGGTTATCCAGAGGTTTTTCCAGAAGAAGAAATAATATGCCACAAGGGAGAGGGCAGCAATAAATGCAAAGGCACTCATAGCACCGTATATAGCCTTTAGCCTCACTATAAGTATGGTGAACAGGATACCGGTCAATAAAATGATTACTATGTTTGTCAGGTTGGTTATCTTGTATATGAAGTCCTTTTTCAGGATAGAGGCTATTACACTGGCATGTTTCTCTATACCTGGCATGGCTGCTGATGTTGGTGTGACCCTGAGGTCATATATACCCACTGCTGTTGCCCCTACAAGGATTATCTTATCCTTGATTGCCGATGGTTTAACCTTGTCCTCGAGGATGTCAACTACAGATATAAACGGAAATGTCCCCTCTGGTCCGTAGTAGTGTATGAGCACCCTCCCCCAGAAGTCAGTGGGTATAAAGTATCCACCAAGCTGAACACCCTGGGTTGCCCTGAGTGTCAAGGCCTCAATAGGTAGGCCGAGATACATCCTTGCTGTCTGTAGGCCAATGGATGGAAATACCTCTCCGTCAAATTCTATAGCCATAACCTCCCACCTTAAGATACCGTCCCTATCAGGGATCATGTTTATAAAACCCAGTATCTTTGAACTATCCATCAGTTCCTTTACAGGGACAAGGACGCTCTGGGCGCTGATAGGTGGAAAGATCTTGAAATAGTCTGAGTTCCTGATTATAGGGAAGGTATTGTCATTGAGTATATCCTCTGTTATCTTTGATTTCTTGCCTTTGAAATCAAATACTATGGGGAGTATAACATTGCCTGCTTGGGCAATGGATCTTGCAAGGACATCATCACCCTCTGAAGGCTCGCTAAAGATTATATCCATCATAATGACCCTTGCACCCATTGATTTTAGTTTGTCAATGACCTGGGCAACCCTTGCCCTATCCCATGGCCACCTGCCTAATTTTTCAAGGCTTCTATCATCTATGGCAGCTATGGCAATATCAGGATGGGGTGTGGTCTTTCCCCTCAGCTTGTATCTTGTGTCATATATGAGGAGTTCAAGGTGCTCTAAGGGCAGGAGTTTTATGATGGCAAAAAAGGAGAATATAAGGGATATTACAATGCCTATTGCGATGGGTATAATGATCTTTTTCATCTAATGTGTTTCAAATCTTAATTTCATGCCACCATAAAAGTTAAATATCAGAGAGTTCTTTTAGTAATTCCATGGCCTTGAGTGCCTCATTATCATTTAGACTGCCGAGACCGCAGCTTGTGGTGATAAGTAGTGGTGGTGCTTCTCTGCTTTCAGTAATACTATCTATATTCTGCCTGAACCTTTCTAATAAATCCTTCATATCATTTATGGTTCTATTAAGGACAGCATCTGACGATGGCACTATACCTGGTGAAACCCTTCCGCCTTTTTTTAAAAAGGCCTTTAGTTCATCGTGGAAGTAGAATATTGTGTCCATATAGTTGAAGGCATCATAATTTATGATGTCTATATCACAACTCAGAAGCACAGACCAGTCTGTGTTACCACAGCAATGTATGCCTTTTAAGGCATCTACTCCATTTACTACATCATTAAATATGGATATGGCCTCCTGTTTACCAATAGAGACATAAGCTGTACCGAATGATACCATATAGGGTTCATCAAAGAAAATAATCACCTCTTTGTCAGGGCAATAGGATTTTATCTCTTTTACCATCCAGCGGGCCTTCATATGTAGGGCCTTTTTAATAATATCAAAAAAACCATAGTTGTATATGACAGGGACACCTTTTTCATCCTTTAGACCAAGACCCATACTGAAGGGTCCTGTAAGCTGGCCTTTTATAGCCTTGACACCATGAGATATCTCCTTTAACCTCTCGAGGAATCTATAGAATCCAGGGGCTAACTTTTCAGATATGGCAAAGGCATCTAAGTTTTCACCCATCACATCTTCATAGAACCTCTCTATACCCTCTGTATCCTGGGTATTTATAAATACTGTATTTTTCTCCCTGTCTGATACAATACAAGGGACATGCTCAAGGAAAGGGGTATACATATTCTCATCAGTAGACCTTTTAGGGAGTTGAGGCCAAAAAGGTATATCAAAACAGGTAGTAAATATGAGGTCCAATGCCCTGTCTATATCTTTAAAGGGGAGGCTGCCTATCCCTGTAATCATTTCTTCTACCTCCAATTAGGATTGTCTATATCATATAAGTTTTAAAACTTGTAACACACCTGATTTTTTCTGTAAAGTATTTATTAGTTCAGGTCATCCCTTTTCTTCCACCTCTTGTGGGAGGATATGGCAAACCTGTGGGCCTCATCCCTTATCTTCACAATGGTCTTGAAGACCGGTGAAGAAGGTGGCATAAGTACAGGGTTTTTTCTCTTGGGGATATAGATGAGGTCTTTCATGGCATGTCTTTTTTCTCCTTTGGCTATGCTTATCATATCTATATCTACACCCATGTCTTTTACTACTTTAAAGGCTGATGAGAGTTGTGCCTTTCCACCATCTATGATCAAGAGGTCAGGTAAAGGTCTAATCTCAGGGTCTTTAAACCGCCTTGAGAGAACCTCCATAATAGATGAGGTGTCATCCATGGTTGAGGCGCTCCTTATATGAAAGACCCTGTAGCCATCCTTTTTTGCCTTGAAGGACTCAAAGACCACCATAACACCAGTGGGGTTTTTTCCATGGGTGTGGGATATGTCATATGCCTCTATGCGCAGGGGCTCTTTTTTCAAATGGAGCACACTTTTAAATGCCCTATCAAGGGGTATATGCTCTTTCTCCTCATATAGATTCTCTATAGCCAGGGCTACAAGGGGTCTTGATGCAGCATCTTTTTGAGTCTTTATATGGATTAGGACATTTTTCCTCTCCCTCAGGAGATTTTCAAGCATATCCATATCCTCTATGTCCTGGGAGAGGATTATCTCCTCTGGTACAGGTCTTGTATTATAGTACTGAAAAAGCAAAGATGATATGGCATCATCCATAAGGTCTGATACATAAGGCTCATGGAAGGTCTTTTTTGATATTAGCACACCCCTTCTAAAATTGAGGACAACAGCCTTTAGCCTCCCGTCCTCTCCTAAAAAACCCCATACATCTCTGTTTTTTCCGAGATGCTCGTGGACACTTTGTTTCTCTGTGAGCCTCTTTATTGTCTCGTACCTGTCTCTTAATACCTTAGCATCCTCAAACCTCCACTCTGATGCTGCCTTTTCTATTTGTTTTGTAAGATTATCAAGGAGCCTCCTATTGCTGCCTGAAAGAAAGTCCACAAGCTCTGATATAATATCCCTGTATTTTTCTTCTTTGATTTTGCCTTCACAGGGTGCAGGGCACTTGCCCATCTGAAAGAGGATACATGCCCTCTTTCTCTTTTTGAATACTGTATTCTTGCATCTCCTAACAGGATATAGGGTTTGAATGGTCTTCATCACATCTTTTATATCGCCTATACCTGGGTATGGCCCAAAATACATGGCACCGTCATCCTGTATCTTTCTTGTGGCGTATAATGCAGGAAAGGGTTCCTGGATAGTCAGTTTCAGGGAGATGTAGGTCTTGTCATCCTTTAGATTTATATTGTATCTTGGTTTATGTTCTTTGATGAGATTGTTTTCCAGGATGAATGCCTCTTTTTCATTCCTTGTTAAGATTGTTTCAATATGGGCGATATTCTCTGCAAGGTGTTCGGTCTTTAGATCCTTTTTCCCTATCTTTATATAGCTTTTGACCCTTTCTTTTATATTTTTTGCCTTGCCTATATAGACAATCCTATTCGCCTTGTCCCTGAATATATATACACCTGGTGAATCAGAGAGGTTTTCTATTGTCTTTTCATCTAAAATACTCATGGTTGAAAATCAGACACCTTTCTTTACATCCTTCAGACCTTATGCCCTTGCAGCCTGCAGCAATGCCTACCCTGTGGCAGAGAAAAAAGTCATATTTTAGAGGGTCTTCAGGGCAGAGGCGTCTCAATGCCTCTGTAATCTCAGTAGCAGCCTTATAGGTAGGATTCTTTGACATGGTCCAGCCAAGGCACCTGCCTATCTTAAAGATATTTGCATCCAGAGGGACAATGAGGTCCTTCTTGTCTATAAAACTCCAGATGCCTTTGTCTATCTCATCTTTCCTCACCATCCATCTAAAAAATAGGTTCCATCTCTTCATGGGATTGGAGGGAGATGGGGCAGGGAAGAAAAATGTGAGGTCTCTGCTACTACCAAATATATATCGCCTTACAGACCACAGGGCCTCTCTTGTGTTGCCTTTATAAAATTGACCAATCATATTCCCAAAGGTATCAAACTCTTCAGAGATTTTTTTTAAAACCCGGAAAAGCATAATCAGGTCACTGTCTTTTTGAAACCTGTAATACATACCTGAAAGACATGAAAAATCACCGGCACCTATGAACTCATAGGGGCTTTTACCCATTTTTTCAAATAGTTCATTCAGGAATCTCTTGAAGACATCTATCCTGCCATAGGCAAACTGAGAGGCAATAAAACCAGCTATCTCTATATCTCTCTCATCATTATAGTTATCAAGGAAGATTACAGGGTCGTTTTTCTTTGCCTCCAAAATGTTCCCTTTATCTCTCTCATATGCCTCAATAATGCCCATGGGTATATCAATCTTAATCTACAACATAATCATTTTTAATTCAAATTAAGGGCCCTTGAGAGGTCTAAAAAAGGGATAAAAAAATCTAAAAAATACTTGACAAAATCGAGTGTTACAAGTATAGTTGGTTTAATGTGGTAAATGGTGTTATAAAGTGGGATAAAAATGTTTGCTGGTAGATATGAATATACAATAGATGATAAAAGCAGGGTTAGTATACCATCAAAGTTCAGGGAGATTCTATCTACAAAATATGACATGCGATTAATCCTTACCAACCTTGATGGATGTATAGTGGGCTATCCTTATCAGGAATGGGTAGAGATACAGGAAAATATTGCAAAAAAAGAGCAGATAAATAAGGACGCAAGGACATTTTTAAGATATTTTTACTCAGGGGTAACAGAGTGCACCATAGATAAGCTAGGCAGGATCTTGATACCCCAGTCTTTGAAAACCGATGCACTTATTAAAAAGAATGTGGTGATTGTGGGGATGAACAAAAAGATAGAGATATGGGCCCAGGAGGTATGGGATGAGCTTGTGAAGAAGGCGATATCTGACCCTGATAAGGTTGCAGATATTGTATCTGAGCTTGGCCTTTGATTGAAAGAGTCCATATCCCTGTCCTTGCCAAGGAAGTTTTAGAATACTTAATCTCTGAAAAGTATAGCCTTTTTATAGATGCAACAGTAGGGGGCGGGGGTCATGCTTACAGCATACTGGAGCATCAAACTAAAACAAAACTTATAGGTTTGGATGTAGATGAAGCTGTTCTAAATATAGCGACAAGGAGGCTTCAACCCTTTATAGATAGGGTGAGACTTATAAAAGGCAACTTTAGAGACCTGAAGGATATACTGTTTAAAGAGGGGATTGATGGATTTGATGCCATCTTATTTGACCTGGGTTTGTCCATGTATCAACTACAGGGCAATAGGGGTTTCAGTTTTTATGACAACAGCTTTCTGGATATGAGGATGGATAATCAACAAGGGATAACAGCCTTTGATGTTGTGAATAGATACAGCCCTGAGAGATTGGAGAAGATAATGTTACTCTTCGGAGAGGAATACAGGGCAAAGGCCATTACAAGGGCTATTATGAATGTAAGAAAGAAAAAACCTATTACCACAGCCCTTGAATTGAGTAATCTCATCTTACGGGTTAAAGGGACAAGGGGTAGGGTTCACCCTTCAACGAAGGTATTTCAGGCAATAAGGATAGAGGTGAACAGGGAGCTTGAGAATATAGAAATCGGTCTCAAAGATGCCATAGGTATGTGTAAAAAAGGGGGTAGGATAGGTGTTATATCCTTTCATTCACTGGAAGACAGGATTGTCAAAAATACATTCAGGGATGATGATAGGATAAAGGTCATTACAAAGAAGCCTGTTAGACCGTCTGTGATGGAAATAAAGGAAAATCCTGCTTCAAGGAGTGCCAAACTCAGGGTAGCAGAAAAAATATAGACTGGGGGGTATAGATGCATAGGATATATGTATACGCAACAAGACAGGAAACCAGATATAACAGAGGTATACGCTCGACCCTCATATTTATATTGTCCTTTATCATTGTTGCCCTTTTTTATTGTTACATCAGAGGTGCATGCAGTAACCTAAGAGAAGATTTGATTGTACAACTCTCCAGGGAGAGACATGCCCTTGAGACAAACAGCAGGCTAAAAACAGAATTATCGGGGATTACCAAGAAGAGGTACCTTGAGTTTAAGGCAAAGGAGCTTGGACTAATTAAGCCTAAGGAAGAGGAGGTTCTGGTATTGAGATGAATAAAAGGGCTAAAAGAAAGGCCTTCTTCATCTGTCTTACCATATGCATTATGTACATATCATTGGCTATAAATATTACAGAACGAATAAAAATGGCAAGGGTTTCTGAGGCAGTAATCAACACACAGAAAGATATGACTCTATCAATGCCTGTACCACAGACAAAAAAACAACAGGATAAAGAATCAATCAATAACAGAATAAAGGAGGCCCAGCCTGAACAAGAAAAGACCGCTGTTATAAAAAAAGATGATGACCATATTGAACCCCTATTCTTTATCTCCATTCCTATTGTCTGTTATGCCATTAAAAAAGGGATATTAGAGAAGGATACGCTCATTCCATGTTCCAACAATACCTGGAAGAAACCCCTCCAGATTTTACAAGATAGGGATGAAGAGGGTCTAAGAAATCTATCAAAGCTTATAGGCAGGAAGGATATATCAGATTTTCTTAAAAGAGAGGATATAGAACACAAAGAGGATATAAATGCAGAAAACCTCCTATCAGGCAAGGGCTATGTGGTTAATAAGGCGAGGCTTAGTACTATATATGAGATGCATGTGGGAGATGGATATGATACACTCTTCCCCATAACATTGAACGATATGATTATAAGGAGAACTGATAAGGGCTTCGAGCTTGTCCGTTCTAAATCAAGAATGGTTGAGGACAGAAAAGAGGTAAGGACAGAAAAAGAGTGGATAATGCCAGATCTCACCAATTACTCCATGAGAAGGGCCCTTGAAAAACTCAATGTGAACACAGGTAAGATAAGGATTATAGGGATGGGCACTGTATATGACCAGTCTCCAAAACCCCATGAGAGGGTAATGGGTGAGGTAGAGTGCATATTATACGGAAGGGTGAGTAACTGAATTATGAGGCTCTCAGACCTTATAAAGGATATACCTGTAGATACCATTGTGGGTGAGATGAACCTGGAGGTCAAGGGTATAACAAAGGATTCAAGACAAGTGAAAGAGGGTTATATATTCTTTGCCACCCCTACAAGTGAATCTTACATAAAAGATGCATTAAATAGGGGCGCTGTTGCCATAGTATCCCACAAGAGACATGGATACAATTTTAGTTGTGAGATTATAACAGGACAAGTAGAGTCTGCACTGGGCAGGATTGCATCAAGGTTCTATGGAGACCCTTCAGAAAAGATCCACATTACAGGCATAACAGGTACGAACGGAAAGACAACCACTACCTATCTCATAGAGTCTATCATCAATGCCGCTGGCATGGCCGCTGGTGTCATAGGGACTATATCGTACAGGTATAAAGGCAAGACCTTTAAGGCAGAGAACACCACCCCTGGGGCAGAACAGTTACAGGGACTACTTGCTGAGATGGTATTGTCAGGGGTAAGTCATGTAGTAATGGAGGTCTCATCCCATGCCCTTGATCAGAGGCGAGTAGAGGGGACACAATTCAATACCGCCATATTCACAAACCTAACCCATGACCATCTTGACTACCACAAGGATTTAAAGAATTATAGAGAGGCAAAGAAACTGCTTTTCCATCATTACCTCATGAATAGCAAAAAGTATACAAGATATGCTGTCCTCAATATGGATGACCCCAATGTTGGAGAATTCATCCCTAAACCCCCTATAAAGACACTATTTTATAGTCGCAGTAGCCAGGTCGATGCCTATCTCTCTGACTATACAGAGGATATAAATGGTCTGAGGCTGAGTATAGTATTAGGAGGAGAGCGTCTCACAATCACATCACCCCTCATAGGTGCCTTTAATGCCTCCAATATACTGGCAGCATGTCTTTTTGGTTATGGAGAAGGGATACATATGGAGCACATCAAAGAGGGCATAGAGTCAGTTGAGTCTGTGCCTGGTAGGATGGAGAGGGTGAAAAACAATAGAGGATATCCAGTGTTTGTTGACTATGCCCATACCCCTGATGCCCTTGCCAAGGTCCTGGAGATGCTAAATGCCTTAAAGAAAGGCAGGCTCATAACAATCTTTGGCTGCGGAGGAAACAGGGATACTGCCAAGAGACCTATTATGGGTGATATAGCATCAAGGCTTTCTGACTTCACTATTATAACATCGGATAATCCAAGGGATGAAGACCCTAAAAAAATTATAGACGATATTATAAAGGGTGTTCATGGCAATTCTTACAGGGTAATAGAAAACAGGAGGGATGCCATATCTGAGGCTATAGGGATGCTAAAAGAAGATGATTGCCTGCTAATCGCCGGTAAAGGGCATGAGGATTATCAGATCATAGGCAGCAGTGTATATCACTTCAGTGACAGAGAGGTAGCAGAGGAGTTTTTAAATGTGGATGCTCGATGAGATTTTAGAGGCGGTGAAGGGTGAGCCCCTTGTAATTAACAGGACATACTTTACTGGTATATCCACTGATACAAGGTCTATAAATAAAGGCGAACTCTTTATTCCCCTCAAGGGCAAAAACTATGATGGTCATCAATTTATCAAGCAGGCCCTTGATCTATCAGATGGTGGTTGTCTCTGCGAGAAGAACAAGGCAGAAATGGTTGCCAATATAAAGAACACTGTCATACTTGTCGATGATACTCTCAAAGCACTTGCAGACCTTGCAAAGTATAAGAGGAAAAAGACAAAGGGTGTGTTTATTGCCATAACAGGGAGTAATGGCAAGACAACTACAAAAGAGATACTCGTGGCTGTGATAAAGAAGGTCTTTTCTGTGCACTATAATGAAAAGAATTATAACAACATAATAGGTGTGTCCAAGAGTATCCTCTCTATAAAGGAAGACCACGACCTTAATGTCTTTGAGGTGGGGACAAATAGTCGCGGCGAGATAAGGGAGCTTGCAGCTATTATTGAGCCTGATATATCTGTCATTACCAATATAAACCCATCCCATCTTGAAGGCCTTGTGGATATAAAGGGTGTCCTTGAAGAGAAGCTTGACCTTTTCTATGGAACAAAAAAAGGTGGCTCTATATTTATTAATGCCGATGACCCATATATAACCTCTTCTTACATAGACAGAGACCATATTACATGTGACTATGCCATAGAAAGGGATGCCTCTTATAGACTCATCATAGATGAAGACTTAGGATGGGAGGGGTTTGGTATATCCTTTAATTTCCCCAGAGTAGACTTTAAGGCAAGGACAAGGCTCTTAGGGAAACACAATCTCTATAATATACTTGCCGCAGCATCCATAGCAGACACTATTGGAATAGGCAGGTCATCTATAAAGGAGACTATTGAGGAGTTTGAATCCTATGATAAGCGATTCAGACCTGTAAAGTCAAAAAAAGGGTATATTGTTGTAGATGATACATATAATGCAAATCCATCTTCTATGGAGTGGGCTATAAAGACTGTTGCAGAACTCCCATGCCGGGGTAACAGGATTGCCATAATCGGCGATATGAAGGAACTGGGCAGTATGACAGAGTTTTACCACAGGGAACTGGGCAGGTTGTTAAAAAAGAGTAATATAAATAAGACCTTTCTTATCGGTGAGTCAGTTGCCTGTACCTTTGAGGAAATGGGGGATGAAAGGGCAGAACTTTTTACAGACAGGAAATCGCTTGTTGAACGGGCTACAAAGGTCATAAGGATGGATGATGTTGTCCTTGTTAAAGGCTCAAGAGCAGCAAGGATGGATGAGATAGTGGAGGCATTGACCTGATGTTATATCATCTACTGTTTCCTTTGTATGTAAAGTTTTCAGTTTTCAATGTATTTAGATATATCACCTTCAGGACTGTCCTTGCCATCCTCACTGCCCTTATTATCAGTTTTATTCTCACCCCTTACATAATTAGAAAGTTCCATGAATGGAAGATAAAAAGTGACAAGAGAGAGGATGTCCCGGACAGGCATATAACAAAACAGGGTACACCTACCATGGGCGGTTTTGTAATACTAATTTCCACCATTATCCCTACCCTTTTATGGTCAGACCTTAGAAACTATTACATCTGGCTTGTTACATTTACACTTTTGTCCTTTGGAGGTATAGGTTTTGCCGATGATATAAAGAAGCTGAGGGGTACAAATGGAAAGGGTATATCTGGCAGGACCAAGATGTCCTTGCAAATATTCTTCTCTGTTATAATAAGTGTGCTCCTTTATCTCAGGCCTGGTTTCATAACAGAACTTACTGTCCCATTTTTTAAAAATATTACACCTGACCTGGGTATATTTTACATACTCCTCGCCATATTCATAATAGTGGGTACATCAAATGCTGTGAATTTAACAGACGGCCTTGACGGGCTTGCCATAGGCCCTGTGCTTACTGTGTGTGCAACCTTTATGCTCTTTTCCTATCTCGTTGGAAATATTAAATTTGCCCAGTATCTCCAGATATTCTACGTAAAAGGGGCAGGGGAACTCACCATCTTATGCGGGGCCATGTTAGGGGCTGGTATAGGGTTTCTATGGTATAATGCATACCCTGCTGAACTTTTCATGGGTGATACAGGGTCTCTATCCCTGGGTGCGACCCTCGCCACCATTGCAGTAATTATCAAACAGGAGATACTCCTTTTGATAGTGGGCGGTATATTTGTCCTTGAGACAGCATCGGTGATTATACAGGTTATCTCCTTTAAATGGAGAGGCAAGAGGGCCTTCAGGATGGCACCCATACACCATCACTACGAGTTGAAGGGTTGGAATGAGGAGAAGATAGTGGTTAGGTTCTGGATTATATCTGTTATACTTGGGCTTCTGGCCCTAAGCACTCTTAAACTGAGGTAGAAACATAGATGGATATACCAGACAGGATACTTATAGTCGGGCTTGGCAAGACAGGGGTTTCAGTAGCAAGATTCCTCGGAAGACAGGGGAAGACCATAACTATAACAGACACCAAAGGAGAGCAAGAGCTATCTGGTGCCATAGCAGAACTCCGTGGTATAGAATTCAAGGGTACATTTGGCGGCCACAATATAGATGATTTCATAAACAATGATATGATAGTTGTGAGCCCTGGTGTGGATATAGAGATGCCTTACATCAAGGAGGCAGTAAAAAGGGGTATCAAGGTAGTAGGGGAGATCGAGCTTGCATTCGCATTTGTTGATTGCCCTATCATAGCCATCACAGGGACAAATGGTAAGACCACTGTTACAACACTTATGGGAGAGGTCTTTGAGGCTGCATTTGGTCATGTCTTTGTGGGAGGGAATATAGGTAATCCCCTTTTTAACTATGTTATGGAGGGAAGAAAGGCAAAATATATTATACTGGAGATCAGCAGCTTTCAGCTCGAGACAATACAGATGTTTCATCCCCATGTATCTGTACTTCTCAACATTACAGAAGACCACCTGGATAGATACAGGAGCTTTGAAGAATACAGGGATGCAAAACTTAAGATATTTGAAAATCAATCAGGGGATGACTTTGCCGTCTTGAATTGGGATATAAAAATAGAAAGACCTCTGAAGGCAAAAACACTCTATTTTTCTGTGCGTGATGTCCTAAAAGAGGGTGCATACTACAGGGACAATAATATGTACATAAGGTTTAATGGCAGGGAATTTATCTACAAAAGAGACATAAGCCCCCTTCCTGGGATACACAATACAGAGAATCTCCTCGCTGTCCTCCTTGTTGCCCATATAATAGGGATAGACAGGGGTATCATAGAGGGGGTGTTAAAGGGTTTTAAGGGCCTGCCCCACAGGGTTGAATATGTAAGAGAGATAAAGGGCATAAGATTTATAAATGATTCAAAGGCCACCAATGTAGATGCTACAAAAAGGGCTTTGCAGGGTATAGATGGCCATATTGTACTTATTGCCGGTGGAAAGGATAAAGGCGGTAGTTATAGGGTCATTATGGATGAATTAAAAAAGGTGAGGGCCCTTATCCTCATTGGAGAGGCAAGAAAGCGGATGATTGAAGAGCTTGCAGGACATATAGACATCTACGAGGCAGTGGATCTAAATGATGCTGTGAAAAGGGCAATGGATGTGGCAGAAAAAGGTGATACTGTCCTTTTATCACCCATGTGCAGTAGCTTTGACATGTTCAGGGATTATAAGGAGAGGGGAGAGATATTCAAAGAGATTGTGAGGTCTATATGAAAAAGGCCACTGTCTTAATCCTTACAACCCTGCTGTTATACAGTATAGTGAGGGAGATGAACTTTATAAAGGTGAGTCTCATCTTCACTGGTCTGGCAGCAGCTTACCTTATCTGCCGTATCCCTGATAGATATATATTTGTCATGAAATACCCTTTTATAATAAGCCAATTTATTATAACATCCCTCTTTCTTGTGTTCCCCCACCTCCATATCAAGGAGTGCCTCGATTTCTTTGTTGCCTTTATAGCATTCTATAGTATTGTGTTTTACCTTGTCACCATAAAAGAAAGCCAAAAAGGGCTCTTTAAAGAGGTAGTTGCCATATCAATACTTTATTTTTCTGCATTTTTTAATCTCTTGATGGTAGGGAGGCCTGTCCTTATCATCTCCATTGCCCTGCCATTGATGCTTTATCTTTTTATAATCGGGCATAATAAGGTGATATTTCTTGTCCTCGGGTATACATTCTGTATTATTGTTGCCCTTGTAGTAAAGAAGATACCAATAACTGGTGCAGGCATAAACTTCAGCAGTGATATACAGAGGTATATCCTCCTTTCATCACCCCTTTTACTCTTGATATGGAGTTTTATCGGTTTTGTAAAAAATACAGACTTTTTAAGGATAATCTCTTTTTTGGGCCTTTTGGGTATCTGTATAGACATACTCATGGTTGTAGGTCTTAGGCTCTCAAGTAGTATAGTATATCAGCCTGTTACAGCGGTCCTGATTTTAGCCCCCATTGCCGGCATGATGATGAAGACATAGAGGAGAGAAACAGCATGAAGCTTTTTATTGCAGCAGGTGGAACTGGTGGCCATGTCTTCCCAGGTATATCCATAGCAGACAGGTTTACTGCCATATCCTCTGATAATGAGGTGGTCTTTATTGGTACCAGGACAGGCCTTGAGGCAAGGGCTGTTCCACAGGCAGGATACAGGCTCTTGTATGTGGATGCCAGGCAGTTTTCAGGGAGGAACATTGCCTATAAATTGGTAACTGTTGCAAACCTTGTAAAGGGTATCCATACCTGTTTGAGACACATAAAAAGAGAAGAACCCCAGGCCATCCTTGGCATGGGGGGGTTTGCATCTGTGCCTATGGTTATAGCTGGTTTTATACACGGGACCCACATTTTTCTCCATGAGCAGAATGTTCAGCCAGGGCTTGCAAACAGGATACTTGCCAAGTATGCAAAGACCATATTTATAAGCTTTGAGGATACAAGACACTATCTTGCTGGATCAAGGGTCATGCTCACCGGTAATCCCATAAGGAATTCTGTAAAGAAGAGAAATGGCCAACCAAATGATGACCGTTTCGGGATATTTGTTTTTGGAGGTAGCAGGGGTGCAAGGAGCATAAACCAGTCAGTAGTGGATATGCTTAATTATTTAGACGATTACAGGGATAAGGTTGTAATATTTCATCAGACCGGGACAGAGGACTATGAAGGTGTAAAGGATATATACGAGAGATCCAAGGTAAAACATGAGGTCTTTGCATTTACCGATAATATGGCCTATTATTACAACAACTCCCATGTTGTTATATCGAGGGCAGGGGCAAGCACAATATTTGAGCTTGCATACTTTAAGAGACCTGCAATCCTGATACCCTATCCTTTTTCAGCAGGACAGCATCAGTGGAAGAATGCACTCCAGGTTGAGAGGGCTGGTGGGGGATACATAATTGAAAACAGTGAGGCAAGCGGTGAGAGGCTTTTCTATGTAATCAAGAGACTCATCGATGAACCAGAACTCTTGAAAAAGATGGGTGAAAATATAGGCAGGCTGTACATTGATGATGCAGAGGGTCTTATTATAAAGGGGATAAAAGATGGTATTTCATAACATAGAGAAGGTCCATTTTGTAGGGATTGGCGGGATAGGTATGAGTGGGATTGCAGAGGTGTTACTGAACCTTGGCTTTACCATCACAGGTTCAGACATAAGAAAGAATGACACCACAGAGAGGCTTGAGAGGCTTGGGGCAAAGGTCTACTATGGCCACAGGGAGGAGAATGTCATAGGTGCCCATGTGGTGGTTATATCCTCTGCAGTGAGGTTTGATAATCCAGAGGTACAGAAGGCAAAAGAACTATTTATCCCTGTTATCCAGAGGGCAGAGATGCTTGCAGAGCTCATGAGGATGAAATATAGCATAGCTGTTGCAGGGGCCCATGGCAAGACAACAACCACATCCCTTATATCCACAATCCTAGCCCATGCAGGTATGGACCCCACATGTGTAATAGGGGGCAAACTCAATAGTTTTGGCAGTAATGCAAAACTTGGTGGCAGCAAATACCTTGTTGCAGAGGCAGATGAGAGCGACGGGACTTTTTTGCTTTTATTCCCCACTATTGCCGTGGTTACCAATATTGATTTGGAACACCTTGATTTCTACAGGGATTTAAATGACATAAAGTCAGCGTTCCTCACCTTTTTGAATAAGGTGCCATTTTACGGAATGGATATCATATGTATAGACCTGTCTCTTATACACATCTCCGAGCCCACGAGACCAG
>JAOAHW010000046.1 GCA_026415015.1 Syntrophorhabdaceae bacterium | reverse complement strand
CCTTAGTCCGGTATTTTTACTGCTGTCCACAGGTACCATTATAGTCATATCTGTATCAAGTATCCTCATAACATAGAAGGCCTGCCTTGTGCCTGAAAATTCCCTCTCTTCTATAGATTCTATCTTGCCTACACCATGGCCTGGATAAACAGCCACTTCTCCTACCTCAAACATTATACCTCCGATACAAAAAATTCTTTTTCGACTGCTAAGTTTAACAGTTTTTGCAAAAAATATCAATAAATAACAGTAATTTTAGGGTAGCCTTAAGATAAAGATACTTTATCCATGGATCTTGGCTTTAAGTTAATGATACCTCCCATTGTTTTTGATCCTTTTAAGGCCTGAGCCTCTTTATGGCCTCCTTCATCTTTTTAATATCTTCTCTACTTGGCTTTATATCTTTGTAATAAAACCCCTCAAACTGTCTTACAAAGGTGAGTCCTCTTTCCTTTAAAGGCCCATCCTTTATCCCCTTTACAAACTCCTCTAAACCCTGGGAGGTCTTTTTTTCGTATCCATACCTCTTCATCTTTTTCAGAAACATATGGAGGATAAACATGTCCACATTTTTTCTAAGCCTGTATCTTCTTAGCGCTAAAAGGATTAGAGCCCCTGCCACTAAAAAACATAGAAGGTATCTTGTATAAACCCACCAGTTTTTTAAGTTTAGTTTAATGGATGGTCTTTTAATGCCTGACCTGATGGAGAAAATAATGGATAGCTGCCTATCGAGATTGTAATTTATAACAAAGGAATACCAGTAATAGTTTATTGTATCCAGGGCAAGCCTGAGTCTCATCATAGGACTGCCTTTTTTTAGTAAGGCAAAATTCTCTATTGATGCAGGGGTTGGGTCAAACCTTATCCAGCCTTTTTTATCAATAAATGCCTCTACCCATACATGGGCATTTTTTTGAGGGACAAGGTAATATCTACCCACATCATTGTAATAACCGCCTCTATAACCGCCTACTAGCCTTGCTGGTATACCTCCAAGCCTCAACATCACAGCAAAGGCAGAGGCAAAATACTCGCAGTTACCGTATCTGTTTTTAAAGAGAAAATCATCCAGGGGAGACCTGGTAAAGGGTAGATTTTTAAGGGAATATCTAAATGACCCATCATTGAAAAACCTATAGAGTTCATAGATGTACTCCATCTTATCTTTATTCTTCATAAGTCTTCCAGCTAGGCCCCTTACATCCTGAGATATGGATTCTGGCAACTGGAGATAATCCTCTTGTTCTATCTCGTTCTCTATAAGGGTGTCAGAGAGTATGGACAGGGCCTCGTATCTTAGTCTCCTCTCTATAGAGAAAGACATCCTGAAGGTGAGGTCGTCAAACCTCTTTACCCCTCTTATGGAAATAAAGGCAGGCTTATCCAGAGCAAATATATATTTGTCTGAATATGGCTCAAGGTATATAGTCTGTCTTATTGTCTTTCCTGGGGCAGATACAGGTACATTATGAGGAACCGCAACCTTATCTGTAGCGCTCCATGATACACCATCAAAATAATCAAGGACTATACCACGCCAGTATAGTTCATCATCATTTATCTTATCCATATTTACCCTGAATATTACACTTGAATCCTCTTGTATGTTAGATACAGCACCGAGCCTTACCTTATTTGTAAATCCTGTCTTTGCCTTGTCAGGTCTATTGAGGAAATCGAAGATGGGGTATTGTGTCCTCGGGAGTATGATAAACATAACAACAGTCAATGGTATGGCAAGGCCTGGTATATACAGAGATTTTAAGACCACCTTTACTGCTACCTGCCTTGTAAACTCCATCTCATGGTCCTGGGAAAAAAAGGTAAGGAGGACAAAGGATGTAGAGAGCATTATGACAACTATAATTAGAAATACTGAAAAGACTATGTCTAAAGACATAAGGCCCATCCCAGCGAGTAGGAAAAGGGTGAGTGTATATATCTGCATGTAATCCCTTACTTTTTTTTCTTCAAGGAATTTCACTGCATATATAATAAGAAGGGCCTCTATTATCTGAGTGATTAGCTCTTCTGTATTTATCCTGTAGATGGTAAAAATAACCACTAAAACAGAAAGGATATTGATGACCCATCGGGGTATATAGAAGGTCTTTTTGTATTCAAAGTACATGGAGATGATAAAAAGGAGGATAAAAGAGGCAGAGTATAAAATATTTATATACCTGTAGACAGAGAGAAACCCTATTATACCTATTATATAGGTCAACAGCTTGACAATAGTCTCTATCCTGATGGTTTTCAGTTCAATGCTCTTCATAGAGGGCAAGTTCCTTTAGGATATTGATTTTATGGGGTTGAGATATATCAGGGGGGTATAATCTGCCTTTTATCTTAAGGCCTATGGGGGTATTATTTTTAATGAGTCTTGAGACAGAATATGCAATACATGATATCTTCTCCTCTATATCCTTTATAATGACCTCATCAAAGTCTATTATAATAGGTCTATATAGAAGAGAAGAGAGCTCTTTTGTCTTTAATTTCCCTGTCTTTGCTGTGGCCTTCCAGTTTATGTACTTCATGGGGTCTCCGTAAGCATATTCCCTTATAGAGATGATGTCCATTTCGTATCCTGTTGTATCGGATGTCCTGTCGCCCTTTAGCTTCCTATCCTTTTCATAGAGTGTCAAAAGGGAACATGCCTTGAGTTCAGGAAAAACGACAAAATCAAAGGTCTTATGGATGGTCTTATATCTTGTGAAAAAATTAAAAGGAAAGACAGAGTAGATATAGAGGTCCTTTATCTCGTATCTACCCCTTCTGGGAAAAGAGATATTTATGTATCTACTTGACTGAGACCTTGAATCAATATAGGGGAAAAAGGCTACATACCCGGCCACATTAACCTTCATTAGAAACACAGGGAGTATTCTTTTTTTATTTATCAGATTTATCTTCAAGGGAAAGTCACCTCTGGCATATATCTCCTGGGGGAATTCAATGTTAACCTCTACAGATGAGAGGTTGTTTTTTCCGAAAAAACCCGAGATGCCCATAAAGCTAAGAAGTGCTGCAACTATTAGATATATAAGGTTATTCCCTGTGTTGATGGCAGATACGCCCAGAAAGATGGTCAAGATTATATAGAGAAAGCCTGCCTTTGTTATCTTTATTACGCCGGGGTGGGTATCTCTTCTATTAAAGATTTTATAATCTCCCTTTTATCCAAACCTTCATACTCTTCTTTGAAAAGCACCCTGTGTGGTATAGTGTACTCTACCAGTTCTTTTATATCCTCAGGTATCACAAAATCCCTTCCATGGAAATAGGCATTTGCCTTGGCAGTGTTCATTATAGTTAGAGCCCCTCTTGTGGATAGACCCGCTGTGATGTATCCATTTCTCCTTGTCCTGTTTATGATGGCAAGTATATAATCAAGCACCTTTTCAGATACATATATACCATTTTCTACCTTCTTCTGTATATCTTCTGCCTCCTCCCTTGAAATTACTGGTTCAATGGAATAGAGTTCCTCTCTTTTACTTCCCACCTTTAAAATCTCCTTTTCTGCTTCATTGGATGGATAGCCTATACTTATCTTCATCATGAATCTGTCAAGCTGTGATTCAGGCAGTGGAAAAGTCCCAAACTGTTCAACAGGGTTCTGGGTGGCTATGATAGAGAATAGACGGGGTAGTTTATAGGTCTTGCCCTCTATGGTCACCTGTTTTTCACCCATTGCCTCAAGGAGGGCACTCTGGGTCTTTGGTGTGGCACGGTTGATCTCATCGCAGAGCACAATATTATTGAAGATGGGGCCTGGGTGGAACTCGAATTCCCCTGTACCTTTGTTGTATATGGAAAGCCCTGTAATATCCGTTGGCAGCAGGTCGCTGGTGCATTGAATCCTGCCAAAGGTAAGACCAAGGGATTTTGCAATGCCTATGGCAAGGGTAGTCTTTCCAAGCCCTGGTAAGTCCTCTATTAGGAGGTGCCCCCTTGAAAAAAAGGCTATAAGGGCAAGTCTCAAGGGCTTTTCCTTGCCCTGTAGATACCTTGATAGAGAGTCTATAATCTTTATAATCTTGTTACCGTTGTTATCCATGATGCCCTATTTCGTTGTTATTTTAACATATTTTGAGAGATTATGCCTGATATTAATTTTTCCTTTGGTACCGAGGCCTATCTTGGTCTCAAGACAATAATACCATCTCTGGCCTTTACATATTCAATAAAATCCTCATCCATGACCCTTCTGTATTGTTCTCTTGATGAGGCATGCCTTAGGAAGATTTTGTCTTTATCCTTTATAAATATCCCTACGTGTGATACATCCAGTCCAGGTCTATCTGTGTATAAGCCAGCGTAATCCCCTGTCTTTAGTTGTTCTGTTATACTGCTATCTATCTCATAAGAGGGGATAAAGATAAGCCTTCTTTTTACAATACCTATGCCAGGGACAAAAAATGAGCCATCATCCTTTTTGTTTAACACCTTTTCTATGTTCCTTGCCTTTCCTCTGCCTATATTTTCTGTTATATCCTCTATAAAATCGCTGTTGTATACAACCCAGTCTGTAAAAAAATGGTTTCTATGTGTAAATTCAACACTGGCATCTCTATATCTAATACGCTGTAAATATGTCAAAAATCTGTCAAATGAACTGGAAAGACGCATTGCCTCCACATAATCAATAAAGGTAAAACAGTCCATACCCTCCAGATTGACAACGAGTTCCTCTTTTACATTAACCCCACCTTTTAGTGTATTATCTGCATAGGGTGTTCCTATGAATAGGCCTGAGATAAAGCCTATCCTCTGTCCAGGCTCAGGGATCTTAGATGCCTTTGATATGATTACATCTAACGAATCGGGTGTCCATTTTCCAAGAGAGATGACCATAGGGAAGATATAGTATTACATTAAAACAGTGATTTTTCAAAGGTTTCAAATTTTATGACTTTTCAAGGCTTTGCAAAGAACATACTGGTTATGGTAAGATTGAGGAGTCTCTATAGAGGCAAGGAAAATCTATTTAGTCTTGATTTGTGTGAGGTATACATGTCTGATGCGATAAAGTTTCAGATCTTTGAGTCAGAAAGCAGGTTTCTTGACCCCCGTAAAGGGTTTGAAGAGACAGTAGAGAGTTTTCAGGTCCGTATAGACCCCCTTACAGGAAGGACAGGACATTTCTCCCATTTTGGGGCTATAAAGTCCCAGAGATTACCCCTTGATGACTATCTTAAACCTGAGGTCAAGGGCTTCTGCCCCTTCTGCAAAGAGAACAGGGATAAGAGGACACCTAAGTTCATAAGCACAATAATCCCTGAGGGCAGGATCATAAAGGGTGAGACAGTCCTTATCCCCAACCTATTTCCATATGATATACACAGTGCTGTTGCCATAATGACAGACGAACACCTCTGCCCTGTAGATGGTTTTACTAAAGAGAGGCTTTTTGATGCCCTTTATGTGGGTATAGATTTTCTCAAAAGGATAAAGAGGATTAATCCTGAGCTTCCATATCATCTCATGAGCTGGAATTATATGCCACCATCAGGAGGTGGGCTTGTCCATCCTCATCAGCAATATTTTGCCACAGAATTTCCTGGAAATCAGTTTACAGATGAGTACAGGGCCTCAAAAGAATTTTATGAAAAAAACAGTATTAGCTTCTGGGATAAGCTAATAGAGACGGAAAAAAACTTAGGTCAGCGATTTATAGGCGAGATAGGAAAATCATGCTGGATAACCCCTTTTGTATCCCTAGGTATCCTTGGTGAGATTATGTGTATATTTCCAGATGTGTTTTCAGTAGAAGATTTCAAAGAGGAAGATATGGATGTCCTTGTCCTTGGTCTTCTTAAGGTCTTTAGATACTACAGTGAGGCAGGGATATACAGCTTTAATGCAGCCATGTTTTTTGGCAGGGAAGGCCAAAGGTTTTTCCCATGTCATTTCAGGATAATACCGAGGACTTTTTTAAATATGAGGGACTGTGCCCCGGATTTAAATTTCTTTCAGTCATTACTCATAGAGCCGGTTAGTGTGGTCATCCCTGAGGAACTCTGTAAGGATGTAAAGGTGTTTTTTAAATAGGGTATGGGTGTTATTATTTTTTTTCTAATACCTCAAGGGCCTTCTGGGTAAGCATCTTTACTGCGTCGTCATCAGAGAGGGTCTGGGCTTCTTTATATGCCTTTATAGCCTCATCATTTTTGCCTTTTAGATGATATATTCTGCCCAGATAGAGCTTTGATAGTGCCTTCATCTTTTTCCCTGACTCTGCTGCCACACTGTTGAATAGCCCCTCAGCCTTATTCAATGTGTCTTCTTTACCTGTTATTGTATATTCCCTGTAGGCCTGCATGGCCTGGACAAAAAGTCCCTGTATCCTCTCATCCTTTTTATTTTCATATATAATATATGCAACTATGCCTGCAACTATTAATACAACAATAGCTGCCCCTGCTATGCAAGCCCTTAGATTATTTTTTACCCATTCAAAAGAACCTGCTATAGCCCTCATCAAAAGATCAGGCTTCTTAATCTCTTTTATCTCCTTCTTTTTTGCCACGGTAGGTATTTCAACATAATAATTATTTCTATGTCAATCTTTAAAAATATCATTTTTGCTTGAAAAAACCTTTTAATGAGTTATATTAACTCTAAATGAGAAGCCTTAAAAGGAGGTAGCTATGCAATACTCAGAGACAGTAATGGAACATTTTAAATCACCAAAAAACATAGGAAGGATAGAAAACCCAGATGGTATTGGAGAGGTAGGCAATCCTGTATGCGGGGATATGATGACCATAACAATAAAGGTAAAGGACAACAGGATAGATGATATAAAGTTTGAGACCTTTGGATGTGGGGCAGCAATAGCAGTATCCAGTATGGTGACAGAGATGGCAAAGGGCAAGACCTTAGAGGAGGCCATGAAGATAACAAATAAATCAGTGGCAGAGAATCTTGGGGGATTACCAAAAAACAAGCTCCACTGTTCTAACCTTGGTGCCGATGCCCTTCACAAGGCCATAATGGATTATTATAACCGTAAAGAGGGAAAGCCAAAAGAACCTAAACAATTTGAAAAGGTTGAATATATGGAAAAGAAAGAGGCAGGGTGTCACTGCCCATACTGTGATGCAGAACTATCTGAGCCATCACCTTTTTGCAAAAGCTGCGGGAAGCCTCTGCCAGTAGATAAATAAAATTCAATCTGAAAGGAGCTATATATAATGGAATTGATATATTTTGACCATATCTCAGGGACGCCGATACACCCCCTTGTAAAAGAGGTGATGATAAAATACATAGAAGAAGGTGGTTTTGGTAATCCATCCAGTCAGCATCGCATAGGTGATGCCGCCATAGAGACCCTTGAAGATGCACGCTCCAAGGTAGCAGCCCTTATAAATGCAAAACCGGAGGAGATAGTCTTTACATCCTGTGGGACAGAGTCTGTAAACCATGCAATAAAAGGTGTTGCCTTTGCCAGGGCAAAAAAGGGTAAGCACATAATAACTTCTAATATAGAGCATCAGTCTGTCTCAAGGACGCTAAGGGTACTTATGAGTATGGGCTATCAGGTAACAGCAGTGCCTGTGGATAGATATGGACTGGTAGACCCTTCGGATATAGAGAAGGCTATAAAGGACGATACCATACTTGTAACGGGCATGCATGCCAACAATGAGATAGGCACCATAGAACCAATTGCAGAGATAGGGAAGATAACAAGGAAAAAAGGCATCCTGTTACATACGGACGCTGTTGTGTCCTGCGGTAATATTCCAATAAATGTAGAGGAGTTGAATGTAGATCTTTTGAGTATGGCTGCCAACCAGTTCTATGGACCCCCTGGGGTAGGGGCCTTGTTTATAAAGGAGAAGACACCTATATATCCCCTTATAGACGGTGGGACCCAGGAGAATAACAGGAGGGCAGGTACCCAGAATCTCATCGGTATTGTAGGGATGGGAAAGGCAGCAGAGCTTGCAAGGCTTGAAATGCCAGCAAGGATAGAACATCTATTGAGTCTAAAGAGGTATTTTCTCGAGCGTCTTAAAACTATAGAAGATATTGTAATAAATGGCCACCCTGAAAAAAGCCTACCAGGTCTTGTATCCTTTTCAGTGGAATATGTAGAGGGCGAATCCATGATGATAATGCTCGATGAAAAGGGCGTGTGTGTCTCTACTCGCTCTGCATGTGCATCAGGTTCTCTTAGGGCATCCCATGTCCTGATTGCCATAGGGAGTGAATATGCAACTGCCCAGGGTACACTCCTTTTCTCTTTTGGTATAGACAATACAAAAGCGCAGATAGATAGGACCTTTGATGTCCTTATAGAGACCGTTGGATTTCTAAGGAACATATCACCGTTATATAAGAAGAAATAGCCATAAGAAAGGTTACATATGATAAATCAATGGATAAAAGAGATAAAGGAGAAGACCAATCCTGATGAACTTGGAATGATAGTTGTCCATAACGGTATAGTTCGGGGGACATCAAAAGATGGCAGGGCTATCAAGGCTATGAGCCTATCATATGATAAAGATGCACTGGATGCATATCTCAGTTCTATGAAAAATCATGAAGGTATAGCAGACATAAGGGTATGGCTAAATGAGGGTATGCTGAAAGTAGGGGATGATATTATGTTTATCCTTGTGGCAGGAAGATTCAGGACAGATGTCCTGCCTGTCCTCCAGGAGGTACTTACAAAGATAAAAAAAGAGATAGTAAAGGAAGAGGAGGTCTTCTAAAAGATATAGCCAGATGGCATCCTGTGACCTTTTGAATCCTTCAGGTCAAGCCACGCATGTTTTTCACCCCAAATAGGTACAAGTCTACCCTTAAGCCATTCAAAGGGTAGGTCTGCCTGGGGTTCATATTTTTCTATATATTCAATGTAGGGTCTGCCTTCAAGGTCATGGCTAGAGAGAATGGCATCGTTTTTTCCATCGAATTCTACCACTGGAACTCCCATACCCTTACATAGTTCTTTATCAAAGGCCGGTGTTGCACTCACCCACCTATTGTTTAGAAAAAGCTGGGTGTAGCCGTGGCTCGGGAATACATTCATGCCTGTCTGGGCTACAAGCTCTTTCGGCACCCTGTGATTTTTTATCTTTGCAAAGGCAAGCCTCGAAGGAATATTCACTGCCCTGGCAAGGGCAGCGAGGAGGAGGGCCTTTTGAACACAGTAGCCTTTTTTTCTTGCCAGTATGGTGCTGGCAATAAAATCCTCAAAGTATGTGGAGACCATATATACACTATAATGGATCTGGTCTCGGACAAAATAGAAGAGTTCTACTGCCTTTTCTTCATTATCCTTGCATGAATAGGTTAATGACTCTGCGGTCTCTATAATGGTATTATTATCTGAATCAATTGCCTCTGTTGGTTTTAAAAAAATCTCCATAGATGCAATCTATAATATTTTTTTTGATATGTCAAAGGTTGGTTAAATTTTTACAAGATTTGACATTTAGGCTATTTTTGTTATAAAGTTAAACCCTATGAAAATTAGACAAAAAATAATCCTTGCATCTCTCGGTATAGGTGCCATGTTGTTTGTATTTACATACAGTGAGATGGATAGTAACCATTTAAGGTTTCAGAAAGAACATACAAGACAAGATAAGATAATAAAAAAGATTGTAGATTTTATGAAAGAAGAGGGCGTCAACAGTACAGACGAGGAGCTAACACATATAGCAAGGATAATCTATAAGGCATCGAGGATGCATAATGTAGATTACAGACTAATGCTTGCAATTGTAAAAGTAGAGAGCAATTTTAAGCATAATGTGGTATCTCCAAAAGGTGCAAGGGGGTTGTTCCAGGTAAAACCCTCTCTTGCAAAGTATATTGCCAGAGACGCAGGAGTACACTGGAAGGGAGATCACACACTTGATGAACCAGAAAAGAACATAAAAATAGGGGTCTATTTCTTCTCCCTGCTTCTCGAGGACTTTGACAACCTTAACCTTGCCCTGCATGCATACAATATGGGACCCACGAAACTAAAAAAGATGCTATCTGAGAACACAAGACCCAATAGAAATTTTTCAAACCTTGTCTTGAAGGAATACAGAAGGATTGCCTCTATACTCCCACAACCGTAAAAAATAAGGTCATATATACATATGCACCAGCTCCCAAAAAAAGGTTTTATATATATTACAGGCAAGATAAATTCGTTTATCTCATTTTTCATCTCAAGAGCAGAAAAGAAATCCATAATCTTCTATGACAATGAAGATGAGGCACTCCTACTAAAAGAGGAGGTAGAATTCTTTTCAAGGCATGACTGCCATATATTTCCCATTTTTACAGATAGGGTATTTGAAAAAGAGGATGAGACAAAAAGGATAGGATTCCTCCATCACCTGGTCCATGATGATAGGTTTATAGGGCTCTTTCCATACAGTGCCCTGACCCATAACCTGACAGATAGAGAGCTTCTTAAAGACATGAGCATGAGTATATGTTTTGGTGATACTGTCTATCAGGAGGATCTCATAGATTACCTCGATAAAAATGGATATGAACTTGCATCACTGGTGAGGGAAGAGGGGGAGTTTGCAAAAAGAGGTAGTATTATAGACGTATTTGCACCATCATTGCCTCAACCTGTGAGGATTGAGTTTTTAGGTGACCAGATCTTTTCTCTGCGTTTTTTTGACCCCTTAACCCAGAGGTCAAAAGGCGAGCTTGAGAAAATAGATATTACCCCAGCGAGGATAACAAAGAAACAGGGGGTTACAATCCTCGATTATCTAAAAGAGGATATGGCCCTTGTCCATCAGGGATTGAGATCTATTGAAAAAAGATTGGAACAGACAGATACAGACGGGGCATTCAAGGAGAGACTTTTAGAGATTTTCAAGGCAAATCTCAACATAGATATCTCAGGTGTAGAGGGGGATGAAGAGGGAGAGGCTATCCATACTGTCTCAAATAACGATTTAAGGATTATATTTGAGACAAAGAAGACAGAGATATTCAGTATTCTATCTGAGAAGATAAAAACAGAGTGGTTAAACTACAGATACCTGTATCTTTTTGCCAACAACCAGAAGCAGGCAGAGAGGCTAAAGGCTATTTTTGAAAACTATGGTATATCCCTGCCCATAATAAAAGGTTCATTCAATAAAAAAGAAAAAGAATGGGGTATTGTTGTAGGCCCTTTGAGGAGGGGGTTCAGGACCGAAGATATAATAATCCTTACAGAAGAAGACATAATAGGGCCTAAGAAAAGAGTTATAAAGAGACCTACTGGTGGAATAGATGAATTCCTTAGTTCTTTCAAAGACTTGAGTGTTGGTGATTGGGTCGTCCATGTGGACTGCGGCATAGGGATCTATAGAGGTATACAGAAATTGGCCATAGATGGTATTGCCAAGGATTTTCTTTTAATAGAATATCAAGATGGGGATAGGCTTTATGTTCCTATAGATGACCTCTATCTTGTCCAGAAATATATAGGCGGAGAAAAACATAAACCTAAGATTGACAAGCTCGGTGCCAACTACTGGAGAAACACAAAAAAGAGGGTTAAGGGATATGTGGAGGACATAGCAAGGGAGCTTATCCAGATTTATGCAGAGAGGGAGCTTGCAGAGGGTTATGCCTATTCTCCTGAGGATGAGCTATTCAGGGAAATGGAGTCTCGGTTTGAATATGAGGAGACAGAAGGTCAGGCAAGGGCTATCGAAGAGGTCATAGAGGACTTAAGGAAGACAAGGCCAATGGACAGGGTTATATGTGGTGATGTGGGTTTTGGAAAGACAGAGGTAGCATTGAGGGCGTCTTTCAAGGTTGTCATGGACAATAAACAGGTAGCTATCCTTGTCCCCACTACAGTGCTGGCTCAACAGCATTTTAAGACTTTTACAGACAGGTTCAGGGATTACCCTATAAATATTGAGATGCTGAGCAGATTCAGGACGAGTCAGGAGCAGAAAAAGACCCTGGAGCAATTAAAAAAGGGTAAGATAGATATCATTATAGGGACACACAGGATACTTCAGGGTGATGTGGATTTTAAGGACTTAGGGCTACTTATCATAGATGAGGAGCATAGATTCGGGGTTAAACATAAGGAAAAACTCAAGATGATGAAGAAAAACATAGATGTCCTGACCTTGAGTGCAACGCCTATACCAAGAACCTTATATATGGCCACAACAGGTCTCAGAGACTTAAGTATAATCAATACCCCACCCCTTGATAGACTTGCTGTCAAGACCTATGTCTTGAAATTTAAGGATGAACATATAAAAAAGGGTATCTTAAATGAACTTGAAAGAGGTGGTCAGGTATTCTTTATGCATAATTACATACACAATATAGGTGTCATCCATGAATACCTACAGAGGCTGATCCCTCATATGAGGATTGCTGTTGCCCACGGAAGGATGCAGGGTAAGCACCTCGAGAAGATTATGCTCGATTTTATCGATAGAAAATATGACCTCCTCCTGTCTACAAACATAATAGAGTCAGGCCTTGATATAACCAATGCCAATACTATCTTTATAAATAATGCCCACCGCTTAGGGCTATCTGACCTCTATCAATTAAGGGGAAGGGTAGGCAGGGGTACAAGACAGGCCTTTGCATACCTTCTTGTTCCAAAGGATGCTGTCTTAACAAGGGATGCCTCCCTGAGGTTAAAGATATTAGAGGAGATGACAGAGCTTGGCTCAGGCTATCAGATAGCAAATTATGACCTTGAGATAAGGGGCGCTGGGAATCTTTTAGGACAGGAGCAGTCGGGAAATATAAACCTCATAGGATTTGAACTCTATTGTAATATGCTTCAGGATGCAGTGAATGAATTAAGGGGAAAGAAAGAAAAAGAAGAGGAGGAGATAATAACAGAGATAAATATACCTGTTGCAGCCTATATACCTGATGAGTATATGGAGGACCCTGCACAGAAACTATTAATCTATAAGAGACTATCCAAGATAAGGCAGGAAGAGGAACTATCAGATATTAGGGAAGAGCTTAAAGATAGATACGGAGAGCTACCACAGGTAGTAAAAAGCCTTATTGATGTCATATCATTGAAGATATTTCTTACATCCCTGAAGATAAAAAAGATGGAGTATTCATCAGGCAAGATAGTCTTACATATCACTGAGAAGACACCTGTAGATATAAAGAAGATACTCAGGCTGATAAAAGATGGCAAAAATAGTATAAAGCTCATGCCAGATAACAGGATAATCATAACCACAGATAAAAGAGGGTTAGATCTTCTCAATATTACGAGAAATCTGTTGCTGGAGATTGTTTCTATATGATATAAATCAGGATAGTTCATTTATAAGAAATCGGGGTGGATAATGAAAAAAATAATTATACTTTTCTTTGCTGTATCAATGATATTTTCATGTTCAAAGACAGACAGCAGTAAGGTCCTTGCCACAATAGACAATGAAAAGATAACCATAGAGGAATTCAACAAGGACATTGATAAGATACCTGTAAACATGAAGATGATGGTGGCAACTGAAAGTGGTAAAAAGAACTATCTTGACAAACTTATTATAAAAAAGCTCCTCCTAAGGGAGGCAAAAAAGGAGAACATTGAAAAAGAAAAGGAGTTTCAGGACAGGTTAAGCGAGATAAAGGAGCAGCTTGTACTTGAGACGCTACTGAAGAAGAAGATAAACCTCGATTCTCAGATAACAGAAGAGGATATGAAAAAATACTACGAAAAGAACAAAGAGACCTTTAAGAGGGAAAGGGAGATTAACACAAGGCATATCCTATTAAATACGGAGGAAGAGGCAAGGCAGATCCAGGATAAGCTGGCAAAGGGAGAAGACTTTGCTGAGTTGGCAAGGAGATACTCTATTGACCCCAGTGCAAAGGCAAATGGAGGGGAGATAGGTTTCCACCCAAAAGGGAGTCTACTACCAGAATATGAAGATGCTGCCTTTAAATTAAAAAAGGTGGGGCAGACAAGCGGGATAGTTAAGACAAAATTCGGGTACCACATTATAAAACTTGAAGGTATAAAACCGCCTTCATACGTGCCATATGAAGAGGTCAAGGACTATATAAAACAGAAACTTGCCCAGGAAAAGCAGACCCAGGCACTGGAAAAATATATAAAAGACCTGAAACAGGGCGCAAAGATTACCATAAACGAAGACCTGTTAAAGGATACAAAGACTGAGGCCCCAGA
>JAOAHW010000127.1 GCA_026415015.1 Syntrophorhabdaceae bacterium | reverse complement strand
TCTGTCATCTATGTCTGATTGAGATACTTGTGGCAGTGCAGCCACCTGAAACACAAAGTCCCCCTTATCAAGGTTGGGGTTACGTATCTTGCCATACTGGGGGTGCTGGGCAGCCCTTGAGTAGTTTATTACCTTGTCCTGGAGGAATTCACCAAGTTCAGTGCCTGTGACATATCCATCTTTATTGAGGTCTGCCTCACCATTTAGGGCAGATATGAACTGTTCACGGAATATGCTTTTATCAGGGACTGTCTCTTCTGCACTGCCTGATGTGATGAACTGTCGAACAGGAAAGGGGAAGATGCAAATTTTTCATACAAATTCAGAAAAGTCTTTTGACACATCCATATTTTCCATGTAATATTAAAAATAAATTAAAAAAATGGGGGTGCCTATGAAAAAGTATGCATTTTTGATCTCTTTATTTGTCCTGTTCCCGCTAATTGTATTTTCCCAGTCTCAGGATGTTACAAAAAAGGCCATAGAGCATATTGTCTCTGTTCAGCAAGAAAATGGCGCCTGGTCAAGGCTCAGTGGTGAGTTTCCACCAGAGGCAGAACCCACAAGCTGGGCAGTAAAGGTCTTAAAGATGAAAAAGCTCTATGATGATAAGGCGGATAAAGGTATAGATTTTATCTTAAAGGACCAGAAGCCTGATGGTAGCTGGAATAACAATACTGCCCATACAGCCTTTGCCATAATAGCCCTTAAGCAGGCAGGTAAAGGAGATGAGGCAATAAAAAAGGGCATCGAATATCTAAGGGGTGTCCAGGATGAGGCAGGCGGCTTCAAAAGAATAGGAAAAGAGGGTGCACCCCTTACAATCTATACTGCCGTTGTTATAAATGCCTTTATAGATGCAGGTTTTAAAAGAAATGACCCTGCAGTGAGGATGGCACTTGACTGGCTTATGGGATGCCAGAATCCTGATGGTGGTTATGGCATGCCAAAGGGTTCACCTTCACTGGCTATCAGTACAGCATGGACTGTAAGGGCCCTTGCTATGGCAGGTATCTCACCAAATACACCTTTTGTGGGTGATGCAGTTGAATGGCTCATGAAGGCCCAGAGAGAGTCAGGGGGTTTTGCCATGATGACAGAGAAGGCACCTGAAGACCCTGAGGTCACTGCCTATGCAATCATGGCCTTATCAAAGCTAAAAGACAAAAAAGAGGTAATAGATAAGGCCACAGGCTATCTTGCAAAGGTTCAGCATGATGATGGTTCATTTACAAGTAATACCCCTATCCAGTTTAATAAGGTGGCAAAGAAAAACACCCAGACGACCCTTTTTGTTGCCTGGGCACTGGCTGAAATAGAATAAAATTATTGCTCCACAATGCTTATGGACACAATTAGAAGGGTCATAAGACACCACCTCGCCCTTATTGGGCTTATTATCCTTGTCCCTATGTTTTTTTGTGCTATAGGGGCGCCCATCATATCTCCCCATGACCCTGTGGAACCTGATATGAAGAATATCCTCTCACCGCCTTCTATCAAACACCCATTTGGTACAGATACATTAGGCAGGGACGTCTTTGCCAGGGTTGTCTATGGTAGCAGGATTTCTTTGCTTGTAGGTTTTGTGTCCATAGGCATTGCTGTTTTGATAGGCATTGCCATAGGTGCCATATCAGGATATTATGGCGGGATAATCGATGAAATCATAATGAGGTTTGTTGACCTCATGATGTGTTTTCCCACCTTTTTCCTTATCCTGGCGGTTATAGCCCTGCTTGAACCGAGTATCTGGAATATCATGGTTGTAATTGGCCTTACAAACTGGATGGGTATTGCAAGACTTGTCCGTGCCGAGGTCTTGAGTATAAAAAACAAAGAATTTGTCCTTGCTGCAAAAGCCCAGGGCTTTACAGAAAAAAGGGTTATATTCAATCATGTATTGCCCAATGCCTTAACACCTGTATATGTTGTAGCTACACTTGGTGTAGGGGGCGCTATCTTAACTGAATCTGCATTGAGTTTTCTCGGCATAGGGGTTCAGCCTCCTACACCAAGCTGGGGTAATATCCTCACCCAGGCAAAGGACAATATAGAAGTTGCCTGGTGGTTAAGCCTCTATCCAGGCCTTGCCATTTTCCTTACTGTTATGGGCTATAATCTCTTAGGTGAGGGTCTAAGGGATATATTTGATCCGAGACGGAGATATCAGACAGGATAGTATATACCGAGGCCTGCCCTGACCTCATCCATTGTTTTCTTGGCCATTTCCCTGCAGGATGCAGCTCCATTCTTTAACACATCCCTCACATAATCTGTATCTTTTTTCAGGGATTCTGCCCTCTCCCTTATAGGAGATAGCTCTTCCATCATATTTCTATATAGGATCTTTTTGCAGTCAATACAGCCGATAGAGGCATTCCTACAGCCCTTGTCTATTTCAATTAGCTCCTCGTCTTTAGAAAATGCCCTGTGAATGGTATATATATTACATAGCTCAGGGTTACCTGGGTCTTTCCTCCTCACCCTGTTGACATCTGTAACTGCTGTTCTTAGCTTCTCCCAGATTATATCTCCATTTTCAAGAAGACCAATATAATTATTCATGGACTTGGACATCTTTCCAGAGCCATCTATACCCAGGATCCTCGGTGCAAGGGATAATATGGCCTGCGGTTCAGGGAATATGTCACCAAACCTGCTGTTGAACTTCCTTGCCACCTCTCTTGATAGCTCTATATGCTGAACCTGGTCTTCCCCCACAGGGACAAAACCTGCCTTATAGATGAGTATATCTGCTGCCTGGAGTACAGGATAGTCCATAAGTCCCATATTGATATTTGCCCTGTGCTGTCTTGATTTATCCTTGAACTGTGTCATCCTCTCGAGCTCACCAATCGGTGTTACGCAATTAAATATCCAGGCAAGTTCTGTATGCTCAGGGACATGGGACTGGACAAAAAGCTTGCAATTATCAGGTGATAACCCGCATGCCATAAGTATAATGGCGGTGTCTAATGTCTTGTGCCTTAGCTCACTTATCTCATATTCAATGGTGATGGCATGATAATCCACAACACAGTATATGCAATCATACTCTGCTGTAAGCTCTACCCATTGTTTTATAGCACCTATATAATTGCCTATGTGGACCTCACCTGTAGGCTGTATGCCACTGAAGATCCTCTTCATCTTGTATCCCTCCCGTAATCATCCTCTATCCTCACTATATCATCCTCACCAAAATATTCACCCCTCTGGACCTCAATGAAGATTAGTTCACTATCCCCTGTATTTTGAATCCTGTGGAATGCCTCTTTCGGTATCCTGATACACTCCCCTGTCTTGAGATTATAATCCTTGCCATCTATGGTTACCTTTGCCATACCCCTTACTATCTGCCAGTGTTCTTCTCTTTTGAAATGTTTCTGATAACTGAGCCTGTGCCCAGGCAATACCTCTATCCGTTTTACCTTAAAATCATCCTCATCCTGGAGTACTAACCACCTACCCCAGGGGGGCGTGCCAATTTTTTCGTCTGCCTTTTTATCTTTACAGGTCATATTTCAAATCTCCAGATTAGCTCAAATCAGGTATTTTTTATACATTGGAATACCCTTATAATCAAGAATTAATTGATTTATCCCACAATATAGTTTATAGAGAATCAATAACCTAACATGCTAAAAATCAAAAAGATAAATACTCCAGATAATGAAAAATGGGATACAGTATGGTCTAGCTGTGACTATGCCACCTATTTTCATTCAAGACAGTGGGCAGAGATATGGAATGAATATTCCTATGGCTCTATTAAACCTGCGCCTGAACTTGTTGCCTTCACAGATAATAAAGAGGTGTTGATCCCTTTTAGTTTTCAGAAGAGAAAGGGTATCTCAAAAACTTACTATCTTACAGCAGATGGGCAGTTTGGAAACTGGATATCATTGGATAATTTAGAGATTGAACATATCCTGCTTTTGACAAAATACATAGATAGGCATTGCAAGAATCTTGTATGGCGTCTTAACCCCTATGACCCTGCCAGTAAGGACATCTATTTAGAAAATCTCTATGAATTAGAGGTAGATGAAAATCACGCTGTTGACCTATCTGAGGGCTTCAATAGTGTTTTATCAGGCTGCTATCATGGGCATAGGTGTTCTTACAAAAAAGGGGTTAAAGAAGGTCTAAAGATAAGGCTTGCAGAGGATGAAAAAGATTGGAAGTCCTATTATCATGTCTATGAAGACACTGTAAGACGATGGGGAGACAGGGCACTGTCTGTTTATGACTGGCGGCTTTTTGAAATTATTTTCAAATTGAGGTCACCTTATATAAAACTCTGGCTTGTCCAACATAATGATACTGTTATTGCCGGTGCCCTTTGTTTTTATGCAAAGACCCATGTGGTATGCTGGCATGCAGCAGCCCTTGAGAGTTATCTGCCTTTAAGACCCATGAATTTTATGTTCCTTGAGGTTATGAAAACCCTCTGTGATTGTGATTATGGTTGGTTTGACTTTAATACAAGTGCACATCTCGATGGTCTTAAAACATTTAAATCCAGGTTTGGGGCAAGACAACTTCAATGCAATGTATACTATAAAAAATCAAAAACCATAAGAACCTACATCAAGATTAAAGACCTCTACAAAACCCTGCAAGGTTCTTAACTCTTAGATAGACTCCTTTAAAAAAGTCTATTTCATAACACCAAGATAAATGTTGCAAAAATATAAATCTGTGCTAAAAGAGAGAGTAAGAAAACAAAAAAACATTCAAGGCATCAATAAAAAGGCCTTGGAAGGAGGGTGTTATGATAACCCTTGAGATGGATAAAGAAGAATTAAAGACACTCATCAATATTATTGAAAGATACCTGTCCCATCTTGAAGTAGAGATAGTGAGGACACACCATAGAGAGTTCCGTAAATCCTTAAAGGAAAGAGAAGAGCAGATCAAGGCTACATTAGAAAAACTGAAAAAACTTGTTGACTAATTACAACAAAACATAAGACTAAAGACAATAGGCAAAAGACTATAGACCTTTTTAAGGCCTCTATGTTCTCATTTTTGCATCCACTATAATAGCGCCTTCTCCTTTTTTGTAGACAATAACAGGGTTTAAATCAAGCTCTTTTATAGATGGGTTATCCTGAACCATTCGGGAGATACCTGTAATAATTTTTATAAGGCTGTCTATATCTAATGGTGGTGCGCCCCTGAATCCTTTAAATATGGCACTCCCTTTTAATCCACCTATCATCTCCATGGCATCATCCTCATCTATAGGCATAACACGCATGGATCTGTCTTTTATAAGCTCTGTAAATATACCCCCCAGACCCACAAGGATTGCATGGCCAAAACTACTGTCATACTTTACACCGACTATGACCTCTACGCCAGATGGATACATCTTCTGGATGAGATATCTCTTTGCATCCATCTGTTTTATCCTGTTAATGAACTCATCTTGATTACCTATATCAAGAATTACACCTTTTTTTTCTGTCTTATGGAGGACTTCTGTAGAACCATCCTTTAGAACAACAGGAAAACCAATCTTAGAGGCACATGATATGGCCTCATCCATGTCTTCTGCGGTCATGTATTCTGCCACTGGTAGGCCATATCTACCAAGCATCTCAAAGACAATGGCTGGTGGCACATATCCTGCTGGTAACCTCTGGAGATCATCTGATTTTGATTTTGTGGGGGCTTTTACATATCTGTCTGGACTTCGTCTTGCAAGTAACCTGTGGTGTTCTATGGATTTGGACAACGCCCATATAGCACGATCACAGTCTGAAAATAAAGGGAGGTCTGTTGCCTCCCTTGTAGGGAACCATTCATCCTTATTGGTTATTACTGAGAGGCTAACAGGCTTTTTGTAAACCTTTGATAGCTTTGCAACATCTCTTATAAACCCCTTGACCTTTACACCATCCGTCTCTGAGCTATAAGTAACTATAAATACAATGCCGTCTACATCATCCTCTTTCAGGGCCTCTTCAAGTATCTCTGAATAGAGGCTTAAGTCATAGACATCCCCTACATCAAGGGGGTTTGTTGCCCTTATAACATTGATCTTTTTTGATTTTACAAAATCAAGGAAACTATGAGAGTACCTTGCAAACCTGAATCCGTATCTATCCACACTATCTGCTGCCAGTACACTATGTCCGCCTGAACGGGAGATGACTGCCAGCCTATCTCCTTTCAGGGATTCAAGACTAAAGGCCTTGAGGCAGTCAACCATCTCATGAAAGCTCTTAACCATTATTACCCCTGCCTGGGCCATGGCTGACCTTGCCACATCTTCATCACCTGCCAGGGCTGCTGTATGGAACCTTGCTATCTCACGGCTTGACTCACCTGTATTTGCCTTGAGGAGGACTATGGGTTTTTCTGTGGATGATGCAATCTCCATAAATCTCCTGCCATCAGTAAAATGCTCAAGATATATACCAATTACTTTTGTATCAGGGTCATTTATGAGATATTCAAGGCATGTGTTTTCATCAGTGGCCAGTTTATTCCCTATGCTTATGACCTTTGCAAGCCCGAGATTCTCACAGGAGCTTATCATACATGTATCATAGAATATGCCACCACTCTGGGATATAAGAGATATATTCCCTGACCTCATATAATCAGGGCTCAATATAAAAAATGGCAGGACAACACCTTTATCTATATTTACAACACCAAAACAGTTTGGGCCGATTATGGACATGTTATATTTTCTTGCAACCGCAATTATCTGTCTTTCAAGGGCATCCCTGTCTGAAGAGAATTCTGTAAAACCGCCTGATTCAATGATGGCATGGGTTATGCCTTTTTTCCCGCATTCTTCAAGGATAGAAGGCACTTGCGATGCAGGGACAAGTATAACTGCCAGCTCAGGGACCTCTTCTATGTCCTTGATACCTGTAAATATTTTTCTTTCTCCATCAAGACCCCCTGATGGACCTATGGCGTATATATTGCCCTTATAACCGAAACGCTCAAGGTTTCCTGTAATAATCCTACCTAAGTTTCTTGGTGCCTCTGATACACCAAAGACTACAATGCTTTTCGGATTGAAGAATCTATCCATACGCTAATACTAACTCCTTTATTAGATAAAGACCCATAAGTATACATACAAGGAAAGGTCAAGACAATATCAAAAATCCATAAATTCAGGTTGCAAAAAACCAAATATCTCTTATAATTAAAAAAAGAGGCAATAAATATTGTTTTCCTTGTTTGTTAGAGGATTACGTCTAAAATGTCTTTGTATCTCATTATCCATAGGAATCTTACTTTTTTTCTCAGGCAAGATAACAGCTCTAGCACAGGATAGACCTAATGATTCTGAGGAGCGACATGCACTCATAATTACCTCACAACCATTTGTAACCAAGTGGTTTACATCCCTCAACAACTCCCTTGTTGAAAACCTTAATAGCAAGAAAAAACAGTTCAGATTGAGCTATGAATACATAGACAGCAGAAACATTGCCGACCCTGATTTCATTGAAACTTTTCAAAAAATGCTTGAAAAGAAGTACTCACACCTTGGCATTGATATAGTTATAGGTATAATGCCCACGAGCTGCCGATTTCTACTCGAACACGGCGAGGAAATATTTCCTAGAATTCCTATAGTCTTTGCCCTCCCCAGTAGGGCGCATGTGAAAAAGATTTTGTCTAAACAGAGAGTAGGCCTTGTAGAAAGCGTATCAGACATCCCTGGCACCATTGAACGAATAAAAATATTATTAACAGAGACAAAACACCTTGTTGTAATCTCTGGGAGCGGGAGTGATGACCTATCATATATGGAAGAGGCAAAAAGGGCTGTTCAAAAAATCGAATGGACTGAAAATGTCTCCTACCTCATAGGGATACCTCCTCATGAGCTTGCTGATGTACTCTCCCGTTTACCTGAAAAAACAGCGGTTCTCATGTTACTTTACGTCAAAGACAGAGATGGCAATCCATACACAACCGTGGAGGTTATGAATGCTATTTCCCAATATACAAATTCACCTATCTTTGGTTTATACGATACCATACTCGGCTATGGTATAGTAGGTGGCAGACTCACCAGTGCAGAATCATACGGAAAGGCCATAGCGATTGCAACATTAAAACTCCTTGATAACAGGGATTTGAAAAAAAATATTAATGTCCCTACAGAGATAAGGGATATGTATGATTGGCGTCAGATTGAGAGATGGAATATACCTGTAAAAAACATACCTGCTGGTAGTATTATCCGTTATAGAACATTTTCATTCTGGGAGGCCAACTATGGGAAATTGATTATTGCTGCTATCATCTTTATCATTCAGGTGGCACTTATATCAGGATTATTTATGAATCTTATAAAAGTAAGAAAGGCAAATATCAAGATTCAGAAAGAGATAAAAGACCGAGAACGTGCTGAAGAGGCCCTCAGAGAGAGTGAGGCAAAATATCGTAGCATCTTTGAAAACTCAATTATGGGTATTTTTCGAACCACCCCTAAAGGAAGATACCTAAGTATTAATCCTGCTGGTGCAAAGATGTATGGCTATAAGTCGCCAGAAGAGATGATGCAGTCCATAACAGATATGGCACATCAGATATATGTCAATCCTGATGACAGAAAAAGATTTAAAGAACAGGTAGAGACCTTTGGCTATGTAGAGGGCTTTGAATCAGAGCACTATAGAAAAGATGGCAGCAAAATATGGGTATTAATGAATTCCAGTGTGATTCGTGATACTTCAGGTCGTATACTTTACTATGAATCAACCTCACAAGACATTACAAAGCGTAAACAGGCTGAGGAAGAGCTGGAGAGATATAGACTCCACCTTGAAAGGCTTGTCGAGGAAAGGACAAAGGAGCTTGATGATGCCAAGAAACAGGCAGAGGAGTCTGACAGACTCAAATCTGCATTCCTTGCAACCATGTCTCATGAACTGAGAACACCTCTAAACTCTATAATAGGTTTTACTGGAATCCTTCTTCAGGGGCTGGTAGGACCGCTAAATGATGAGCAGAAAAAACAACTCGGCATGGTTCGTTCAAGCGCAAATCACCTGCTTTCACTAATCAATGACGTCCTTGACATCTCAAAGATAGAGGCAGGTCAGCTTCAGGTTGCATGTGAGACATTCGACCTATCCAAGTCTTTAAGGTAGATTGAAGAGACTATACGGCCACTCGCTGAAAAGAAAGGTATAGATTTAATAGTAGATGTAACCCTGGATAATATTATAATAAATAGCGACATGCGAAGGGTTGAACAGATCCTCTTGAATCTTTTGAGCAATGCCATTAAATTTACTGAACAGGGGCGCGTAAATGTAATATGTTCAACTGAAGGCAAAGATGTAACCATATGCGTAAAAGACACAGGCATTGGTATCCGCAGTGAAGACCTTGAAAAGATCTTTAAACCATTCTATCAGATTGAAAGTGGCCTAACCCGTAGATTTGAAGGGACTGGTTTAGGTCTATCTATTTGCAACAAACTCATTCGATTATTAGGAGGAGATATACAGGTTCAAAGTGAATATGGAAAGGGCAGTATGTTTACTATTACCCTGCCAATAGAGAGGCTCGACTGATGAAATCAATGGTTTTTAAACTTGAGGGGATTATTTTATGAAAAAAATACTTGTCATTGAGGATAATGAACAGAATCTATATCTTTTAAAGTTTATCCTTGAAAAACATGGTTATGAGGTCATAGTAGCTGTGGACGGTCAGGAGGGAATAGAAAAGACTGTCTCTGAAAGGCCTGACCTTATTCTACTAGATATACAGCTTCCTGTTATGGACGGACACGCAGTGGCAAGGCAACTAAGAAAAAACTCTCAACTCGACAACATACCCATAATAGCTGTTACCTCTTATGCCATGACAGGAGACAGGGAAAAGGCAATAGAATCAGGCTGTAATGGGTATATAGAAAAACCAATAAATCCCGATACTTTTATACAACAGGTGGAGCATTACCTTGCTTTTAAAAAAGGCTAAGGAGGTTGTATATAATGAAGAAAGTATTAATTGTAGACGATAATAGAGAAAATCTCTATTTTCTTGAGGTCTTAATGAAGAGTAAGGGCTTTGAGGTCTATTCAGCCACCAATGGTGCTATTGCCCTTGAGATTGCCCATAAAAATCTGCCTGACATTATTATAAGCGATATCCTGATGCCTGTTATGGACGGGTTTACACTATGCCGTAGATGCAAGACCGATGAAAAGCTCAAGCATATTCCCTTTATATTTTATACTGCCACTTATACTGACCCGAAGGATGAGAGATTTGCATTGAGCCTCGGGGCAGACAGATTCATAATCAAACCACAAGACCCTGAAGAATGGGATAAGATATTGGATGGCGTATTTATAGAAAAACAAAAAGAGATAAAACCCTTAGGGGAGGAGATGGAGTTCTTTAGACAATACAATGAGATACTCTTTAAAAAGCTTGAGAAAAAGATTTTAGACCTTGAGACTGCAAACAAAAAGCTCAGGATTCAGGATGAAGCCCTCCAGAGAAACGAAAAGTTTCTCGAGAGTATTATTGAGAATATCCCAAATATGATCTTTGTAAAAGATGCACAAAATCTTAATTTTGTAATGTTCAACAGGGCAGGTGAGAGGCTTTTAGGTTACAGTAGAGACGAACTAATCGGTAAGAATGACTATGATTTTTTTCCAAAGGAACAGGCGGATTTCTTTATTTCAAAAGACAGGGAGGTCCTTGCAAGTGAACAACTTGTAGATATCCCTGAAGAGACCATCAAGACCCGAGGTCTTGGTGAAAGGATACTCCATACGAAAAAAATACCCATCATCAAAAAAGAGGGCAGATATTGTTTTTTGTTGGGCATATCAGAAGATATCACAGAACAAAAAAGGGCAGAAGAATCACTGAAAGAGGCCATGGAAAAGTTAATAAAGATGTTTACCAGTATAGTAAGGGTCATATCAATGATTATCGAGTTGAGGGACCCATATACTGCAGGGCATCAATTAAAGGTGGGAAAGATTGCCCAGACTATAGCACGGGAAATAGGTCTACCAGATGATAGAGTAGAGAATATACAAATGGCAGGGAGTATCCATGATATTGGAAAGATATCTATCCCTGCTGAGATACTCAGTAAACCAGGTAGGCTTACAAATATAGAGATGACCATAATAAGGGGCCATCCCCAATCAGGCTACTCTATATTAAAGGAGGTGGAATTACCCTATCCTATCAAAGAGATGGTGCTTCAGCACCACGAGAGACTTGATGGCTCTGGTTATCCTCAAGGCTTAAAGGGTGATGATATACTTTTTGAGTCAAGGATACTTGCAGTAGCTGATGTTGTGGAGGCTATATCCTCACACCGTCCCTACAGGCCTGCATTGGGAATAGAGACGGCCCTCAAGGAGATAGAAAAGAATAAAGGCGTCCTTTACGATGAGATAGTTGTTGATGCATGCCTTAGGCTTTTCAGAGAAAAAAGATTCAATTTGGAATAGTAAAGTGACTTAAAAAAAGACCTTTTGGGATATGTTGACAACTTCTTAAAAATCTTCAAATTAAAATTTATAGACACTCTTAAAAAAGACAAATATCCTCGGTTATTAATGTTATCTTAGATTCATTTTGGTTAGCTAGTTTACTCTAAATAATAGATACTAATTGTATTGATATGCCAAAAGGACAAGGCAACTTTTATATCCTAAATGCAATGGTTTATGGTATCAGATTTTCAGATAGTGTTCACTAATATACACTTGACATACTACAATTACATATGTTTAAAATAAAGACAATGCCGAGGTAGCTCAGTCGGTAGAGCAGCGGACTGAAAATCCGCGTGTCATTGGTTCAATTCCGATCCTCGGCATTTTTCTTCAAGTGGACAATGAAAATCATTTTAATCATCCCAATCTTTATTATTTTATTCATATCAAATCTCCATTCTATAACACTGGATGAGGCAATAAAAAGGGGTCTTGAGGTCTCCTTTCCAATAAAACAACAGAAAGAAGCTGTTAAGAGTTCAGAATATCAATACAACTCCACACTTGACCCATATCTCCCAAAGGCAAATATCCAGGGTGGATATACAAGGTACCTCTATGGAGGGGCTGCCTCATCGAGATCTTCTGGGACTTCAGGCGCTCTGGGCAATGATGTATATAATGCCACAGGGTCTCTCTCTTACAGGTTATATGACGGTGGATTACGTTCTGCGAGGCGACAGGGTTCAGAATCAGTGGTGGAAAGGGAAAAAGAAAAGCTCGAATATGTAAAAATTGACATACTTTTCAATATAAAGACAGCCTTTTTTACAGCCCTTGGCAAAAAGAATGTCGTAGATAAGAGGAAAGAGGCATACGAGACAAGCAGAAAGATCCTGGAACTTACTAAGGCAAGATATGAGGCAGGTGTTGCAAAAAAGAGTGATGTCCTCCAGTCAGAGGTAAGGTTAACATCATCAAAGATAGAGCTTTTTGATGCTGAAAAGGACTTTGAGAAAGCCCTTGAGGATCTAAACTCTATACTATTATTTAAACCTGATGATAAATTAGATGTAGAAGGCAATCTTGCAAGCCCCAGCATAAAGGAAAACCTTGATACCCTTGTGGAAAGGGCGCTTAAAACACGACCGGATGTAAATTACCAGTTAAAGGAGATAGAAAGGCTTGATAATGTTTATAAGGAAAAAAAGAGTGAGTGGTACCCGAAGCTCGATGCTGAACTTAAGCAGTCAAGGATTGATAAGACTATCATTCCAAATAACAGGCAGGATACATTTGGGTTGACCTTATCATACCCCATTTTCGATGGTGTAGGAAGGTACTACAACATGAAGGCAGCAGCAAGTGACTTGAGTGCGGCAAGATTCAAACTGGAAGAGATAAAAAGGACTGTAAGGCTCGAGATAGCAAAGGCTTACAAGGATTATGAATTAAGTATCGAAAATGTAAAGCTTTATCAAGAGTTTCTAAGAGAGGCTAATACAAATTTTGAGCAGGCCCTTGGCGAATACAAGATTGGCAGGGGTGATATACTTGCACTCCTCCAGGCAGAAAAAGACCTGACAAAGGCTAAGGAGAACCTTGTTACCTCCCTTTACCAGGCGAATAATGCCCTGGCACACTTAAAGAAGGTCGCCTATATTATTGATTACTGATATGGAAAAGAAAAAGAGATACATTGTCTTTGGTGTAATTGGAATAATAATTATCGCCATTGTTATTTCATTTGTAGTAATAAGAAAAAACAAAGAAAAGATAAAAGAAGAGGAGTCCTATAAAGTTAAAAAGGGTGAGGTAATCCATTCCACTGAGCAGACCGGTATAATAAAATCACAGGTAGGGGCTATTGTAAAAGTGGGGACAAGGGCAACCGGGGTCATTACTCGTCTTAGATACCAGGTAGGAGACTATGTAAAAAAGGGAGAGCTTATTGCAGAGATAGATGACAGGGAGAAGCTTGCTGAAAAGAGAAATCTTATTGCACAGATAGAAGAACAGAAAAAAGACCTTGAGGCAAAAGAGGCACAATATTCATACAATAAGCTCAATTATGAAAGGGAACTTAAACTCCTGGAAAAGGAATTCACAACAAGGGATAATGTGGATAAGGCAAAAAAGGAACTTGATGTATCAAGGGCTCAGGTGGAGGTTTCAAGGGCAAAGATAAAAGAGGCAACAGAAAGGCTAAACACCCTTGAGGTCTCTTTAAGTTATCACAAGATATATTCACCTATTTCAGGTTATGTTTCACAGGTAACAACCCAAGAGGGCGAGACAGTCGTGGCAGGACTCTCAGCAGTTAATCTTATAACTATCATAGACCCCACAAAACTTGAGATGTGGATATATGTAGATGAGACAGATATAGGTCGTGTAAAAAAAGGCATGAAGGTGGAATACTGGGTAGATGCCTATAGAAAAAAAATATTCACAGGCACAATATCCATGATATATCCCCAGCCTGAGATAAAGGAGAATATTGTATATTACCTTGCCATTCTCAAAATAGACCCAAAGGATACTGAGTTTTTAAAGCCTGAGATGACAAGCCATGCAAAGATAATCATTGAAGAAAAGAAAGATGTAATTGTTGTACCCAACAGTGCTGTCCGATTTGAGGAAGGAAAAAATGTAGTCTATGTAAAGACTGGCGACAAACCAGTGAGAAGACAGGTAGAGATAGGCATAAGGGATGACAGGTTTACAGAGATTATATCCGGCCTAAAAGAAGGCGAGATTGTCACCATCCCAGTTATTAAGAAAAGCCAGCCAGGCCCAAAGAAGTGATCACCTTAAAAAATATTAAAAAAAGCTATTTCATAGGGGAGAGGGAACTGCCTATTCTCAAGGGTATTAATCTATCCATAAATGCTGGTGAGCTTGTGATACTCATGGGTGTATCTGGTTCAGGCAAGACCACACTTATGAATATAATCGGTCTTCTGGATAAACAGACAGAGGGAGAGTATTTTTTTATGAACAGGAGCGTTGATGGCATGGATGATGAATCCCTTGCCATGTTCAGGAATGAGCATATAGGCTTTGTATTCCAGCAATTCTTTTTACTACCCTATCTCAATGCCATAGAAAATGTTCTCATCCCCATAGTCTATTCAAAAAAGGACATAAAGCATCCAAGAGACAAGGCAAGACAATTACTTGCAAGGTTTGGTCTTGCAGAGAGGATACACAATAAGCCATCCCAGCTTTCAGGGGGTGAGCAACAGAGGGTTGCCATTGCCCGAGCATTGATAAACGACCCTGACCTGATCCTTGCTGATGAGCCTACAGGCGCCCTTGATTCAAAGACAGGAAATGAGATAATGGAGCTTTTCAGGATGTTGAATAACGATGGCAAGACAGTGATAATTGTAACCCATGACCCCAAGCTGGCACAATTCGGTAAAAGGCTTATAAGGATTGAAGATGGGACTATCTCTGAAGATAAATCAAATTAGGGAGTTTTTAGAAGAGACCCTGAAGATCCTCTTCTACTACAAAACAAGGGTTATATTTTCCCTATCAGGGGTAGCCCTTGGCATTCTTTCTATCTGCATTATTATCACCACAATAGATGGAGCAAACAAAAAGGCATATGAGATATTTGAGACTTTGGGCCCTGACTCGATTATGATTTTTGGAGGCAGTGAGAGACAGAGGATGGCGAGAGAAAGGGTAAACACCCTGACCTACAAAGATGCTGAATCCATAGAGAAGATAGAGGGCATATACAATATCACAAAGGCATACTCTGTCAGAGGGATCACATTTAGATACAGAGACAGGAAATGGCAGACTAATGTAATTGGGGCTACAGAGAATTATTTTGATTCCTATAAATGGAACCTTTATATGGGAACTGTATTCGGAAGACAAGATATGGAGAATGTTGAGCCAGTATGCGTTATAGGCTATAAGGTCTATGAAGAACTCTTCAAGGGAGAGGATGCTGTAGGCAAGACAATACTAATTGGTAAACTCCCTGCAAGAGTCATCGGTGTCCTTGAGGAGAGGGGAGGCGCTGCAGGAGGCCCTAATATAGACGACAGAGTTATCATGCCCTTATCAACTGTAACAGCTAAACTATCAAATGAAAAGAGATATTTGGGTGTAATAAGGGTAAAGACCACCAGGGATGTAGATGCAACAATCGAGGATATAAAGGCTGTTCTGAGGAGGAACCATGGTATTGTTGGTGAGCAGGATGATTTTACCATAAGGAGCTCAAGGGATATATTACAATTTATGAGTGTCATATCTGGGTCACTATTTCTATTCCTCGGAACTGCATCTGTAGTTGCCCTTGTTGTCAGCGGCTTTGTCCTTGCAAATCTCTTCTATCTCACCATACAGGAGAGAAAAAAGGATATAGGTATAAGAAGGGCATACGGGGCATCAAAGAAAGGCATACTTTTGTCCTTTTTATTTGAATCTGTTTTCATTACCTTTCTGGGCGGAATAATAGGTATATTACTTAGCCTGCTCCTTGAGGGTGTATTTGAGAAGCTCTTTGATATACCCATGGAGTTTTCTATGAAGGTTGTTGTCTTTGCTTTGCTATTCAGTTGTCTTACAGGAACCCTATCAGGTCTCAAGCCTGCCCTAAAGGCAAGCAGGATAGAACCCATAGAGGCAATAAGGGGATGATATATACCTTAAATTTCTATTTCAGGATAGCCCTGCAGAATCTCATAGTTCATAAGGCAAGGATGATCCTCTCTTTACTTGGGATACTATTTGCTGTTATGAGTCTTGTTGCCTTTGGAAACATCAGTAGCGGCATGAAGATGAAGATAGATAATGAGATAAGCAGGTTTGGCAAAAACCTCGTAATACTAAGGTCAGGGCTTGTCTTTGTGACAGGGAGGGGGACAAGGCAGTTTTCAGAGTCTAAATCTCTAAAACTCCAAGATGTTAAGATACTTAAAGAAAGGCTCAGAGATGTAGAGGAGGTGGTACCGTTCTATGATACCACATATCCTGCAAGATATGGCGAGAATACCTTGAAGGTGAGTATTATGGGTGCTACAGCAAATATATTCACTGTGAGGAATATAGGACTTATTATGGGCAGACCATTTACAGACAATGACGATTTAGATGTGGAAAAAAGGGCTGTAGTGGGTTTCAAGGTATATGACAATCTTTTTAAATCAGATGACCCTATAGGAAAAAACATCCTCATCTATAGGGCACCTACAGAGATAATAGGTGTCATAGAGGAGAAGGGTGTAGATTTTACAGGACAGGACCAGGACCTGCAGGTCTATGTGCCATTGAATACATTCATGAGAAGATATAGTAATATTGATTACATAAAAGGCGCCTATATCCAGACGAGAGATGGCGTGAACCTCTCGGAGTTGAAGCAGAGGATCCGTAATCTTATGAGGAGAATTCACAATCTCAAAGAGGGCCAAAAGGATGATTTTTCTATATTCACCCTCGATGACATATTAAGGACAAGGGAAGAGGGGATAAGGCTTGTATCCATCCTCACTATTATAGCCTCTATTGTCTCCTTTCTTATTGGGGGTCTTGGTATCTTTGCCATAATGCTATTGTCAGTATCAGAGAGGAAGATGGAGATAGGGATAAGGAGGGTGGTAGGCTCAAAGAAAAAGGATATAATACTTCAGTTTCTAACTGAATCTGTTATTGTTGCTCTAATAGGTGGTATAGCAGGTATAATAATAGGGTGCATTATTACTTTGATAGTAGATTATTTTGGTGGGTTCCCGTTTCTACTTCATGGACAAAACATCTTCCTGTCTATCTTTATAAGTGTATTGGTTGGCCTTGCAGCAGGTGTATATCCTGCCATGCAGGGGACAAAATACGAACCTATTGAGGTACTCCACTAAAAGGTCTTTATATTGATTTTTAATGGTGTTATCTGGTAGGCTGCACCTTTTAAGGTGCAGCCTACTATGAAATTTCTATCTTGCTTGAATGGGATATTCAGCTACAGCTTCAACCCTTCTGTTTTCCTGTCTCCCTTTGGGAGTTTTATTGCTTGCAATAGGTTTGGTCAAACCATAACCCTTTGCCTTGAGACGTTCAGGTTCAATCTTGAATTTATCGATGAGGTATTGCCTTATACTATCTGCCCTTCTCTGGGAGAGCTTCATATTGTATGCAGCACCGCCAACATTATCTGTATGACCCTCTATAACTACCTTTAATTCAGGGTATTTGAGCATTACATCTGCGAATTCTTTCAACTCATTGTGATATTTTGGCTTTATATTCCATTTATTCGTATCAAAGAGGACATGGAGTTTTACCTTGCCCTTTTCTACGATCTCTTTTTCCTTTTGTGTCATGGCAGGGGCTGCCTTTGGTACTACGACAATGGGGCATCCTTCCTTGTCAACCTCTACACCTTTAGGTGTGTCAGGACACTTGTCAAGGCAGTCTCGGACTCCATCTCCATCTGAATCAGGACAGCATCCATCAGGATTTACCTTGAATCCCTTTGGTGTGTCAGGACACTTGTCAAGGTCATCAGGTACTCCATCGCCGTCTGAATCAATAACTGGTGGTGGTGGAGGTGGAGGTGGAGGAGGAGGTGGTGGAGGTGGTGGAGGTGGTGGGGGTGGAGGTGGGGCTGCTGCTACAACAGGTTCTTTGCCACCAAAATAGAAGGTTAAGCCAAAGGTATATTCAAGATTGTTATACACATCACCCCATGTAATGATATGACGGACATCACCCCTTAATGCCATGTTTTTAAAGAGGAAGTATTTAAGACCAAGGCCATATCCTACTGCACCCCTTGTCTTATTGCCTTCATCACCTGGGTAGCCAAGAGATGTCCCACCTGCGCCAAAGGCAGCATAGGGGACAAATTTCTTGTCAGGCATGAAGTAATACAAACCCTCTGCCCTGTAGTTATATACGTTTGTCCTTCTATCCCTTAATGTTTCGTATTTGGTGGGCACATAATTAAAGAGGATCTCAGCACCAAAGTTTTTTGTGAAGTCATAGCCTCCCCTTATACCATACAGGGGGCTTGTCTTTAAGTGCTGATTGCCCTCGAATGTATACCCGCCAAATATAGGGGTTAAAGCTATTGCACCAGGCCTTATCTGGGCATAAGACGTCGTTGATAAAGCAAGGAACAAAATAAAAAACAAAAATACATAAAGACGTTTCATAAAATCCTCCTACTATGAATTTTCAAAAATCGATTATTACAATTATCGCTTTATTTTTCATTATACCAAATTAGCATATTTGTCAAGAATATGTAAAAAAATTATATAGATTTTTTCCCTTTGATTTGGCATCCATCAAGGCAATGTCTGCATTTTTTAATAACTCATCCCCTGAATCACCATGCTCAGGAAATATGGATATACCCATACTAAAGCTTATTTTTATATGTTCACCATCCAACACAAGAGGCGTAAGAAACTCTTTGTATATGTTTTTTATTACCTTTAGTGCATTCTTTTTGTTTATAACACCAGGCAAAATAAGAATAAATTCATCACCACCTATACGTGCTATAGTATCACCTTTCCTCAACACAGACCTTAATCTCTTGCCTGTCTCCTTAAGGACCATGTCACCTGTATGATAACTGTACTGGTGATTTATATTATTAAAGTCATCCAGATCAATTATCATTAATATAAATCGTTCTTTATTCCTTTGGGCATGGATAACAGCAAGGTCAAGACGGTCATAAAATAACAGCCTGTTTGGGAGTCCTGTTATGGCATCATGGGTCTGAAGATAATCCACATCCCTTTTTAGTCTTTCATATTTTTTCAACCAATCTTCTGTCATAGTTAAATTATTAAAACGCTCCTATCTGTTTAGTCTTTAATATAGGCATCTATTGCCTCAAATAGCTGGGATTTTTTTATGGGTTTTGTAAGATGCCCATTGCATCCTGCTTCCATACTTTTCTGTTCATCCTTTTTAAGGGCATATGCAGTGAGTGCCAATATCGGGATAGGATTCAGACGATTTTCTTTTTCCCAGGCCCTGATCAAAGAGGTTGCAGTATAGCCATCCATTACAGGCATCTGCATATCCATCAGGATCAGGTCATACATCTCAGGTCCTTCTTTATATTTGTCAAGGGCAACCTTACCATTTTCTGCTAAAAAGATTTTATGGGGGGTATTCTTAAAATATGACCAGACAAGGAGACGATTATCCTCATTATCCTCGGCTACCAGAATATTTAAAGGTCTTTTCAGGCGTCTTTCAGTTCTTGCTTCAACCTTTTTGACCTCATCTTCCTTCTGTTGTATATGTCCCAATGATATATTTATAGCCTCTAAAAGGTCTGTTCTTTTTATGGGCTTATTGAGGATAGATGTGATGCCAATACTGCGTGCCTTTTCTGTTTCGTGCTTTATATAGCCTGATGTAAGCATGATTATGTGGCTGGTCTTAGTGAGTCCCATATCCTTTATTGTCTTTGCAATCTGAATACCATCCATACCGGGCATGTGGTAATCGAGCAAGATCAGATTAAAAGGAGATGATTCCTGAAACCCTTTTTTGAGTATTTCAATAGCCTGCCAACCGTTTTCCGCATCTGTAACTGATGCCCCAAGATTACTTATCATCTCCCTTAGTATCATCCTGTTTGTGTTATTATCATCTACAATAAGGACCTTCATCCCTTTTATATTAACCTTTATTGGTTTTTCCCTTATCCTATCCTGGTCTCTCTGGAGTGCAAAACATGCTGTAAAAGACATCTTTGTCCCCTCACCAAGTC
>JAOAHW010000198.1 GCA_026415015.1 Syntrophorhabdaceae bacterium | reverse complement strand
GTATCATCCCTTAAAAAAAGGCTCATACCTTTATTCCCCCTTGTTATAAGGAGTGCTGAGATCTCCATAAAACCCATTATCTTTCTACCCACCTCTTCTATATCTGTATCCTCTTCCATAGAACAGAGGCTATATGCCTCTGATTCATTGGGCGTGATTATGGTTATGCCTTTAAATGACCTCAAGTTATACCTTGAATCACCAACTATTATCTTTTTACCTGCTAATCCCTTTAAAAAATCTATAATCTCATTATCTATAGCCCCATGACCGTAATCTGATAGGATAAAGGCATCCATTTCAGGGGCTATATCCTTCAATCTATCCAGGAGAAGTTTCCTTGCCTGTGGCATTGGTTTATGGCCTTTATCCTTGTCTATCCTTATAACCTGCTGTTTTGAGGTATGGGTATCCCCTGCCAGTATCCTTGTCTTTGTCACTGTATCGCCATCATATCTTACAATGCCTCCTGTGTCTATATTCTTAAATTGTGAGAAATACTCCATTAACCTGCTGCCAGCACTGTCGTTTCCTATATAACCAAAGGGGTGAACATGTGCGCCAAGGGCAAGGAGGTTATTGATGGTATTCCCTGCACTACCAGGGCAAACTGTCTCATTTTCGTATCTTATAACCACAACAGGCGCCTCCCTTGATAACCTGTATGGTCTTCCGTATATAAATACATCTGCTATAATGTCGCCGATAACACATATCTTTTTTCCTTTAAATCTGTCCACAATACCTAAAAGACCTGGGGCCTGAGTCTTTTGCCCCTTATCTTTTTTATCTTTCTTTTTTGCTGCTCTCGATATGTCCTTTTCCTCCAATGATCTCCTCCATCTTTTTATAGACCTCAAAGGGTGTTATACCATAGAGGCATTCCATATTTCTTTTACATGTCTTCTTGTTACAGGGCCTGCAGGGGACATCCTTTATAAATCTTATTGTATTGGGGCTTGGGTAGTCTGTATATTCCTCATCCATTGGGCCAATAAGGACGAATGTAGGCACAGACAGGGCTGTTGAAATGTGCCTTGGCCCTGTGTCATTACTTACTACAGCCGCTGCCCTTGAAATGCATACCTTTAAATCCGGTATTCCCAGGTCTTCTATATCCATATTATCTTTATATGTGGCCCTGTTTTTTATATCAAGGCCAACCTCTATCTCATCCTTCCCTGGCAGTATAACAACACTGTAGCCCATGTTTTCATATATTAAATCAGCCAGTTCAGCAAAATAAGAGGGTGGCCAGCGTTTAGACGGGCCATATTGTGCACCAGGGATAAAGGCGATATAGGGTTTCTGTCTGTATTCGTGGTCTTCACTATACCTTTTTTCCTCATCATGGGTCACAATCAGAACAGGGTCTCTGTATAACCTCTTTTCACCTAAGGCATCTAAAATCTTAAGATAATGCTCTACTGTTGGCTCTGGCCTTATCGTCTCTTTTACACAAAGGGTCAGCATAAAACCCCTTTTGTTTCTTGGATATCCTATCCTCTGTCTGATGCCGGCAAGAAAAAACAAAAGTGCAGACCTCATTGAATGGGGCAGTGATATAGACCTTTCAAATTTAAGCCCTTTTATATGTTTCACTGTATCAAAAAAATGGGTTATCCCTTTGTTTTCTATGGGGATAAAGCGGTTAAAGAGCTCCAAGCCGTTATAGATGCCTAATGCACTAGGTTTGCCTATTGCCCACAACTCTCCGTCCAGGGATGCCCTTAAGGACCTGAGAAAAGGTGTTGCCATAACCATATCTCCTATCCAGTTAGGGAGATAGACTATCGTCTTTCCAGTCACTCCTTACCCCCATGAAGGGATTAAACTTCACTGTGTAGTGGACAATACCCGTTTCCTCCATATCTTCATCAATATCCCTAGCCTGTTCCTTTATACCCTCTTTTTCTTGTATCCATGTATCCCTGTCGAGCCTTTGAATATATTCTACGAGCCTGGCATATCTGTCTTTTTCATCCACATTGCCGTATCCATTTACATACACACAGAAAAGCTCTTTGAGCTTTTCAACCAGAAGGTTTTCTTCTTCCCCTAAATTCATGCATGTATCATCGGTAAAGTTATCCAGTTCATTTATCTTATTGAAGTCTATCTGTCCTGCCTCTTTTGCAATATCATAGGCCCTTGTGCCTATAAAGGGGAAGAAGAGGGACCAGCGAAATCTCCCGGGTTTTATCCTCGCCAGGAGATTGACTGTATCCATTATGTCCTCTTTTTTCTCATGGGGTAGTCCTATCATGACAAAGGCAGAGGTATGGAGACCAAATCTGTGGGCGGTTTCAAAGGCATTTTCTATGTCCCTGTTTGACATGTGCCTGTGGAGGACTGTCTTTCTTATCCTGTTACTGCCGCTCTCGAGTCCAAATTTTACAATCCTGCATCCTGCATCCTTGAGATAACCTGCCACCTCGTCATCAAAGATACGGGCATGGGCATTGCATACAAAACCTATATCTGTAACCTCATGATATTTTTCTGAAAAATCCTTTAGCCACTGCTTATCAAAGGTGAATATATCATCATCGAATATAAACATCTTTATCCGTTTATAGTTTGTGAGGAGATACTCTATCTCATGGATGACCTCATCTACTGTATGCCTCCTGAGATAATTTTTAGGCAGGTGGCCGTGGTCCTTATAAAGCTTCATAATCTTATGGTTTAGACAGTATGTGCACCGAAATGGACAACCCCTGGACGCCATAAGCCCAACCCAGCCATCCTTTGCATCTATCATCTCCTGAAAATTGAATATGCTATAATCCTTAAAAGGTAGTTTGTTGATGTCTATAAAAGGCCTCAAAGGCTCTAATACCAATCCCTTGTCTGACCTGTAGCCCATGTTTTTCACGCCCATGGGACTTCCTTTTTCCATAAGCTCCAGGATGGCCTCTTCTCCCTCGCCCACACAGATGTAATCCACATTCTTATCTGCCAATGTCCCTGAAGGGTCCATGGTAGGGTGTATACCGCCAAAAAGCACAGGTCCTCTGTAGTATCCTTTTATGTGCTGGGCTATCTCTGTGGCATATTTATACTGGTTTGTAAGGACAGAAAGACCTATCATATCAGGCCTTATGTCCAAGATATCCCTTTTTATCCTCTCATGGTCAAGGGGGTAGCCCAGTTTTTCGTTTATATTCAAGAGAAATGTCTCTATGTTGTGAGCCTTTAGAAAACCAGAGATATAGGAAATGCCGTAGTTGAAACCAATCTGGGCATAGAGGTTCGGGTATATAAAGAGTATCTTCATCTATTTTATCCTTGTGTATATTGTCTTGACTGCCTCGAATACCTCATCTGGTGTTATGCTGTCAAGACAAACCCTGTTTTTGCAGTCTCTATCTTTACAGGGACTACAGGGTGTATCCTTTCGCACAATTATGGAGTCTGTGCCATAGGGTGCATTTATCCTGTGGTCTGTTGGCCCGAATATGGCAATTACAGGTGTCTTTGCCGCTGCAGCAAGGTGCATAACACCTGTGTCACCACTTATATATAGCCTCACCCTCTTAAGGAGTGCAAAAAGCTGGGGGATATTGGTTGGACAGGCAAGATATACGCCTTGGCCTGACTCCATAACAAGGGCCTCTGCCTCTTTCTCTTCCCCTGGTCCCCAAAGGATTAGTATATCTGCACCTATATTAGACCTTATCTCTTTTATAAGCTGGCTGTATCTATCCATGCCCCATCTTTTGAAGTCACTTCCAGGACTTGAAAAGGGGTTTATGGCAAAGACATTATCTGAAATCCCTGCCTCTTTGAAGAAGCTGTCAATATAATCAAGGTATCTATCTGGTACTTTTAGCCCCATATCAGGGACATCTTTTTTTGCACCGAGATAGGTAGCTATGAGCATGTTTCGTTCTACCTTGTGGAGCCTTTTGTCTGGCCCGTTTATCCTCTCGTCATAGAGGAGGTGACTATATTCCTTGGCATATATCATATCAAAGCCTATCAACCTATTGCCCCGGGCAATCTTTGATAAAATGATGCTCTTTACTATCCCGTGAAAATCCACTATAAGGTCATATTCAATGGCCTTGAGTTCCCTCACAAAGCCCTTTAAAAGACTAAAGGCCTCCTTTAAGTAACCCTTTTTCAGGTTATATACTAACTTTGACCTGGGAAACCTTATGACCCTTTCTAAAAACCCCTGGTATGAGAGGAGGTCTCCGACAGAGCCCTCTATCAACCATGTGATATGTGAACTGGGGAGGTGATTTTTTATTGAGATTACTGCAGGGACAGTCATAAGCACATCACCAAGGGAGCTTAGCCGAACAACAAGGATGTTATTATCATCCTGCATCTTTTAAGGTTTCTAACAGATATCTTGGTATTAAAACAGGTTTCTTGTCAGAGTTTGTGCATATGTGCATTGTCTTTCCCTCTACGATTATCTCACTGTCCCTGTAGATCTTATACTGGAATGTAAGCCCCCTTGATCTCCATTCAGCAATCCTTGTCCTGACTGTTAGTTCATCATCGTATAAGGCAGGGTTATAATACTTTACCTCCATCCTAACCACTACAAGATGATAACCCCTCTCCTCAAACTCCCTGTATGTGAAACCCTTCTGCCTCATATATTCACTTCTACCTATCTCAAAATATACAGGGTAGTTACCATAATATACTATACCCATCCTGTCTGTATCTGCATACCTGACCCTGACAGGTACATGGATAAAACCATACTCATCCTGTTTGTAGAGTGTCTCCATATTTTTGACCATCCTTATAAAGCCCTCATAAATTCAGGTCTGAGCATTGAGGGGTCTTTCTGGTCAAGGACATACCTGATGGATTTAAGGATCTTTTCTTTTTCCTCGGGTAGCCATGCCTTAACCGGTAGATAATTGGATGCATGATTAGAGGCAAAGAACATATGGGTCGGGTTTGTATTCTCTATCATAATCTCAAGTTCTTCAAGGAGCATATATGGTGACGGGACCTGGAACTCACCTTTTTTTATCTGTTCTGCCAATGGTGTACCTGGTATCACTATTACGCTTAATGCACCAGCATACTCAGGGTCTATCCTTGTTAAGAATTTACCTGTCTCCTCTGCATGCTGCCTGCTCCTCTCAACACCTCCAAGACCAAGGAGCACAGTGACAGATAATATTATGCCGGCATCCTTCACCCTTTTTGCTGCCTCTGCAGTCTTATCAAGGGTTGTGCCCTTGCAGACCCTGTCGAGGACAACCTGGTCACCTGATTCTACACCAAGATATATTATTCCCACACCGAGGTCTTTTAGTGCCTTTAAGTCCTCCACAGACTTCTTGAGTATGGATTTGGTATTGCCGTATATGCCTATCCTCTCAAGCCTTGGAAATGCATCCCTTACAAGCTGGATTATGGGGATTAGCCTCTTCTGGGGTATTATAAGGGCATCACCATCGGCAATAAACACCTTTTTTATAAAACGTGCATACTGTCTTGCCTCATCAACATCCTCTTTTACCTCTTCAAAGCCCTTTATCCTGAATTTTTTGTCCTTATATGAACCACAGAAAGTGCATTTATTGTGTGAACAGCCTACTGTTACCTGTAGGATAAGGCTGTCTGCCTCGCTTGGTGGTCTATAAATTGCGCCTTCGTATTTCATCTCTCTATCCTGTATAATTTTTCTCCCTCCCTTAACAGACCATATCTCATCCTAACTACCTCTTCAAGGTACTTTTCATCCTTTCTTAGCCTGTCTATCTCTTGGGAGAGGCTTATATTCTCCTGCTCAAGCTTTTTTGTGTTTTTGTCTATCCTTGCCAGTTCCACCTTCATCTTTACATAACTGAAAAGACCATCTTCATAAAATATAACAGAGAAGATTATGACGATGAGCAGAACCAGCAGGCCATGTTTTCTTATAAAATCCTCAAGCACTATTAATAATATAAACGGCATAAATACAAAAAGTCAACCTATCTGTTGAAAAATACAGACTTCTATAGTAACCTAAGAAAAATGAAAGACATCATTATTGCCATGGGTACTAAAGACAATGTCCATGAGGATATAGGTATACTTAGCCATCAGTTCTTTGATTCACCGCACAACATAGTCGTATCCGGGGAGGGGATAAGGGATACTGTTGTAGAGATAGCATCAAGTCTCTTCTTAGAGGAAAGGATTGTCCTTATCCTTGTAGACCCTGATAAAAATGTTATGGAGGAGATAAAGACAAACCTTTATGCCTTAAAGGGGAGGGTCCCTGTTATTATCTATATTACATCAGACACAAAACCTGTCTTTCCTGGGATTGAGGCAGATGTTGTGGTCATGGAGAGGGAGTCTGAGAAGAGATTAAAAGATAGGGTCACCACTGTCCTTAAAAGATATGGCAAACAGATGACAGATAAGGCCTTTGATTTGCTGAAGGAGAGGATAAGGGATGAGGCTGTCCTGGAGACAGAGCTTATGAAACTGATAAACTATACCGGTGATAAAAAGAGGATAGATTCAAAGGATATAATGGCTATAACAGCAAAGACACATCAAGATGATTTGATTGGTTTTTTTGAGGCCTTCTCCAATAAAGACAAAAAGAAGATAATCTATATACTTGACAACCTCATAAATACCATGAACCTCCCTTTAGAGACGGCAATAATAATCATCCACAGCTACCTTGTAAAACAGACAAGGCTCTTACTACATGCCAAGGACATAGAGGAAAAATTATCTCCCTATACAAAATACCCTGATTTTACAAAGGTGCTAAACAGGTGGAAGGATTCCATGGACCTCAAGCCTATTGAAAAAAAACAGTATCTGGCCTTTCAGAAACCCTACTATGCCTTTAAGCTTTCTAATACAGCCAGGAAGTTTGATAAAAAAGACCTTATATCCTTCCTTGACACATTATCAAGGATTGACCTGGCTATAAAAAAAGGCCCTGAACATGAACGCCGTGTTATACTGGAGACAAGTCTTTTAGAGATTTAGATGATCCATATAGTCTTATTCTTGCTCACCTTTGCCTCTACCTGGTTTGTCGGCGGGTTTCTCTATAGCATATCCATTATGAGCATCCTCTTTGCCCATGAGATGGGACATTATATCATGAGCAAAAGATACGGTATCCCTGCCACACTGCCCTATTTTATACCCTTTCCCCTGTCACCCTTTGGCACCTTTGGGGCCATCATAAAGATGAAGGGTACTATGCAAAACAAAAGGGCCCTGTTTGATATAGGCGTGGGGGGACCCATTGCAGGGTTTGTGGTCTCTCTGCCCTTTATCTATGTGGGGATAAAGCTCTCACAGGTGGGACCTGTCCCTGCCCATGAGGGTTTTATAGAGCTTGGAGACCCATTATTGTTCAAACTTTTTCAGATAATTTTGGTGGGGGAGATACCAGATGGATATGACCTGATCCTCCATCCCTTTGCGTATGCAGGCTGGGTTGGATTATTTGTCACAGCCTTAAATCTCATCCCTGCAGGTCAGCTCGATGGGGGGCACATAGTCTATGCAGTATTTGGAGAGGATAGCAGAAAGATATATATAGCTGTTTTACTCGGCCTTGGGGTATATGCCTTGTTTTTCAGCCAAGGGTGGCTTGCCCTTGTGATACTACTTTTTATATTTGGTATAAGGCATCCTAGGCCTATTGACATGGAGACAGAGCTTGACAGGAAAAGAAAGGTACTTGCCCTTGTCATACTTATTATATTTGTCCTCTCTTTTACACCAAAACCATTCCCCTCACTAACAATTAACAAAAATTTAAAGAGGCTTAAAGAGCCTATGCAGGTGGTTTATTCCCTTGAAGCAGGGCGATTATCTCCATTAGCTCCTCTTTTATCTCTGCCATGATGTGCCTCTTGTCATTTAAAAATTTCTTTGCACCATCTATAGTATACTTTTTCTCGTAGAGGAGCTTTTTTATGGTTATTATTGTATCAAGGTCCTTTCGCTTGTAGAGCCTCTGTCCCCTTGGGCTTTTAATGGGTTTAATGTCTTTAAACTCCTGCTCCCAGTATCTCAGGACATGAGGTTTCAAACCAGTGAGGTTGCAAACCTCTTTAATCCTGTAAAATACTCTGTCAGGGACTTCCTGAGCCATTTTTTTTATTTACTATTTATTTCCTCTTTAAATACCTGGCTTAGCCTGAAATTTAATACCTTACGCTCAGCGATCTTTATCTCTTCCCCTGTCTGGGGGTTCCTGCCCCTCCTTGCCCTTTTTGTCTTCACAATAAAGTTGCCAAACCCCGAAAGTTTAACATTCTCATCTCTTGCAAGGGTCTCCTTGATTGTCTGAAAAAAGGCATCCACTATATTGGCACACTCCCTTTTTGAAAATCCGAGTTTTTCATACAGACTGGCTACTATCTCTATCTTGGTCATTTTTCCCTCCTTAAACCCTCAGTGTTATACCGTCTATTTTTGTAAGTTCATCTATTATCTTTTCCTGGACTGCATTTACTGTCTCATCCCTCAGTGTCTCCTCAAATGATTGAAAGACAACCCTGAAGGATACGCTCCTTTTTTCTTTTTTGAACATATCAAACACACCAACAGATACAATAAGGGGTGACAGGCTTTTTATCTTTGCTATCAGTGTTGCCACAGGAACTGTTTCATCAACAAAAAAGGAGAAATCCCTTATGGCCTGTGGGTACCTTGGTATAGCCCTGTACTGGAAATATAGTGCACCCCTCTCCAAGATTACACTACAACTAATCTCTGCACAATAGGTTTTTTGTTCAATATCGTATAATTTTAAGATATCTCCATTTATCTCACCCAACCAGCCTATCTTTGACCCATCTACATATATATCAGCAGACCTGTTACTCTCAAGGAAAGGCTCTTCACTCGATTTAATATCAAATGACAAGCCAAACTGCTCTGTTAGACCCTCTACAATACCCTTTATATCAAAAAAATCATAGTCTTTAGGCTGTTCCCTCCAGAAATATTCCCTCTCTCTGCCGGTCATGGCCATAAAAAGATTGAGATGCTCATCAGGGAGCTTGTCATTTTTGGATATGAATACCTTTCCGAGTTCAAAGACCTTTAAATTTTTTATACCCCTGTTTATGTTGTAGGCAATATTCTTAAGCACATTCGGGGCTATAAATGTCCTCATTAAACCATAATCCTTTGATATGGGATTCAGGATTGGGACACTGGATGACCTGAGGTCTGATGGGGGTATCTGGAAGTTCTCTATATCCTTTTTACTGAGAAAGGCAAAGTTTATCACCTCAAAAAAACCTGCA
>JAOAHW010000154.1 GCA_026415015.1 Syntrophorhabdaceae bacterium | reverse complement strand
CCGCGGGTCATAGGCAGGTAGTCCTTGACCCTTTACAACAGGCACTTTTTCTACACCAAATGCCTTGCCTGTAACTGCTGCACCACTACCTATTATCCTTCCCAGCGGTGAACCCTTTCCTACCTCTTTTATAAGTTCAATAGCACCGTCCGCATCACCGAACTTTATCAAGCCTGCCTCCATTGCTACACCTATTGTTACACCCATCTCTATGGTGTCAAGACCAGTATCGTCGTCGAGAAAATCAAGCATGGCGATTTTATCCAGATCATCTATACCGCAGTTCCCCCCATGTGCCCAGACTGTTTCATATTCAGGCTGTTTTGTAAGATAGCGACCGTCTTTATCGTGGAATATGCCTGAACATCTTATTACACAACCATGATGGCATCCATGTGTGGCAAGGCCACCCCTTTCTGTCTCAAGGGCTGCCTCTGTCTCACCGCTTATCCTTGCTGCCCCTGCAAACCTACCTTCCTTAAAGTTATAGGTAGGATAGCCCCCTGCCTCATTCAAGATGTTTGTGAGGACATTTGTCCCGTATGCAGGCAGTGCCTCGCCTGTAACAGGGTGTTTCCTCAAGCCCTCTATGAATTTTGCATTTGCCTGTCTGAATTTTTCCCTATCTTTGGGTTCCCTCATCTTTGTCCCTTCATCATCTATGACGATTACCTTGACACCCTTTGAGCCCATTACAGCACCTACACCACCCCTGCCTGCATGGCGTGTAGGTCTCAACTCCATATCTGTGCATGCCACAGATGCACCTGCAAGCCTCATCTCTCCTGCAGGGCCTATGGAAATACAGGAGATCTTACTTCCATATTCTTTTTTCATCCTCTCTACTGTCTCATAATTGCCAAGCATCTTAAGGCTGTTATCTTTTTCAATCTTTACACCATCCTTGTTTATAAATACCTTGTATAGATCATCTCCCTGAGGTTTTCCTTCTAAGACTATTGCTGCATATCCGAGACGGGCAAGCATCTGTGATGGTTGACCACCTGCATTTGCCTCTTTTATGCCTCCTGTAAGGGGGCTCTTACAACCTACAGACAGCCTCCCTGACATGGCAGCTGTTGTACCGCTCAATAAACCAGGTGCTATCACGAGTTTATTAAATGCTGAAAGGGGATGACACAATGGAGGCACTTCTTTGAATACTATAGCAGATGTAAGTCCCCTACCACCCATACCTGCATATTCGCCGACAGGGGTGATGTTTATCTCTGGGCTGCCTTGAGCACCCATATTTATCCTTAATATCTTATCCATAGCCCCTCCTTGCTTTTTTTTATTTAAGTCTACAATTTTTTGAGTTTTTTTCAAAGAAAATCTTACTCCTTCACCAGAGGTATTTACAATGATTTCATACACTGGTGCACATCCCAAAGTTTATAGCCCTTTTTCAAAGGCCTCTATCTAAATGTAAAATTATGTTTAAAATTACACAAGATATGTTACAATAGAAATCCAAATAAACTCAGGAGGTGATTATGATTAGTGTTTCTATTCCAGGCTGGGGCAACATAGAAATAGAATATCTTGTAGTTGACTATAATGGTACATGCGCATTTGATGGAAAGATAAAAGAACATGCAAAGGAATTAATGGAGAAGATATCGAGGTATATCAAGGTGTTTATAATAACCTCTGATACATATGGTAATATAGATAATGAGGTAAATACTATTGGTTTTAGTGTAATAAAGGTAAGCAAAGAGGATAGTGGTGCAGAAAAGGCAAGGATTATTAAGGAATTAGGGCCTGATAAGGTGGCTGCTATAGGAAACGGTGCAAATGATGAAATGATGCTAAAGGAGGCTGTTCTCGGTATTGGTGTAATTGGCGAAGAGGGTTGTGCAGGCTCTATAGTTAGGGCTGCCGACCTAATAGTAAAGGACATAAATGATGCACTGAATATACTACTTCATCCTGAGAGGCTCATGGCAACATTAAGAGACTGATATAAGATAATGGACAAGATTTATGGGCAATTAATTTAACCCTTTAGAGCTTGGCCTCAACCCTTTATTTTTAATTTTTAATTATGATTGGTAATCTAATAAAAAAGATTGTGGGAACAAAAAATGAAAGGGAATTAAAGAGGATTCAACCTATTGTTGAGCAGATAAATTCCCTTGAGGATGGTCTAAAAAGGCTCTCAGATACGGAGCTCAAGGCCAAGACCTCACAGTTTAAGGAGAGGATAGAGCAAGGGGAAGACCTGGACTCTATACTCCCCGAGGCCTTTGCTGTTGTAAGGGAGGCAGCGAGAAGGACAATAAATATGAGGCATTTTGATGTCCAGCTCATAGGCGGTGTTGTCCTCCACGAAGGCAAGATAGCAGAGATGGCAACAGGTGAGGGCAAGACCCTTGTGGCAACCCTGCCTGTTTATCTCAATGCCCTCACAGGTGAAGGTGTCCATGTGGTGACAGTGAATGATTATCTTGCAAAAAGGGATGCCGAGTGGATGGGCCCTGTTTATAGTTTCCTTGGTCTATCTGTGGGCGTTATTTTGAATCCCCTTGATGACGACGAGCGAAAAGAGGCCTATGCCTGTGATATAACCTATGGAACAAACAATGAATTCGGTTTTGATTATCTAAGGGATAATATGAAATACAGCCCTGATGAGTGTGTACAGAGGGGCTTTAACTATGCCATAGTTGACGAGGTGGACAGCATCCTCATTGATGAGGCAAGGACCCCCCTTATCATATCCGGTCCTGCAGAGGAATCTACAGACAAATACTATAAGATAAACCGATTGATATATCAGCTAAAAAAGGACAAGGACTTTATAGTTGATGAAAAGGCAAGGAGTGCATATCTCACTGAAGAAGGTGTTGCAAAGATAGAGAGGCTTATTAATATCGATAACCTCTATGACCCAAGACATGTTGACCTGTTACACCATATAAATCAGGCATTGAAGGCCCACAATCTCTTCAAGAGGGATGTGGACTATATTGTAAAGGACGCAAAGGTTATTATCGTTGATGAGTTTACAGGTAGGCTGATGGATGGAAGGCGATACAGTGATGGTCTCCATCAGGCCCTCGAGGCCAAGGAGAATGTGAAGATAGAGAGGGAGAATCAGACCCTTGCCACCATAACATTCCAGAATTATTTCAGGATGTATAAAAAACTTGCAGGTATGACAGGTACTGCTGACACAGAGGCAGTGGAGTTTAAAAAGATATACAATCTCGATGTGGTTGTAATACCCACCAACAGACCCCTTATAAGGACAAACTATCCCGATGTGGTCTACAGGACAGAAAAGGAGAAATTCAGGGCTGTGGTGAAAGAGATAGAAGAGCTCTACAGGATAGGTAGGCCTGTGCTTGTTGGAACCCTATCTATAGATAAGTCAGAGCGGCTCTCAGAGATGCTAAAACGCAAAGGCATACCCCACCATGTCCTGAATGCAAAAAACCATGAGAGAGAGGCAGAGATAGTTGCCCAGGCAGGCAGGAAAAAGGCCGTTACAATATCCACGAACATGGCAGGAAGGGGCACAGACATACTCTTAGGTGGAAACCCGACATTTCTTGCCATGACCATGTGTAAGGGGCAGAAAGGGACAGAAGAATATGAAAAGGCACTGGTGGAGGCAAAAAAGATATGCGAAAAGGAAAAAGAAGAGGTAATAAAACTCGGGGGACTCCATATCATAGGTACTGAAAGACATGAGTCAAGGAGGATAGACAACCAGTTAAGGGGTAGGGCAGGCAGGCAAGGTGACCCAGGTTCATCAAGATTCTATGTCTCCCTTGAGGATGAGATAATGAGGCTTTTTGGTTCTGAGAAGGTATCCCCTCTCCTTGCAAAGCTCGGCATGGAGGAAGACATGCCAATAGAGCATCCACTTATAACAAAGGCCATAGAGAGTGCCCAGACCAGGGTAGAGGGTCATAACTTTGAGATAAGAAAGTATCTCCTCGAATATGATAATGTAATGAACAAGCAGAGGGAGACCGTCTATGGCATGAGACGGGAGATGATGGCCAATGGTGATGTAAGGGAACAGATATATGAGATGATAGAGGAGATATGCGAATCCATAGTAAATGAATCAGCCCCTGAGAAGGTCTATCCTGAAGAATGGGATTTTAACACAATAAAAAATAGAATCTATGAGACATTCTTCTTCCACATAGACTTTGGTAATATAGACTATAAGACCATAACAAGGCCAGGTTTTCTTGACCTTATAAAGAGCAAGGTCTTTGAGGTATATGAGAACAAGATAAAGCTCTTTGGTGAAGATGAGATGAGAGGCCTTGAGGCATTTATTGCCCTGAATTCCCTTGATACACACTGGAAGGAACACCTCCTTGCATTAGACCACCTAAAAGAAGGGATAGGGCTAAGGGGCTATGGACAGAAAGACCCGTTGAGGGAGTACCAAAAGGAGAGCTTTGAACTCTTCCTTGATATGCTCGATAGAGTAAAGACAGATACAGTCCGTAAGCTATACGCTGTCCAGCCAGCCAAAGAGGAGCTTACCTATGAGAACCCTACACCTGTTATGTTCACCAATAAAGGTGGTGATATACTATCCATGCATAAGGAAAAGAAGATAGGCAGAAACGACCCTTGTCCCTGTGGAAGTGGCAAGAAATACAAGAAATGCTGTGGAAGGAGCTAAAAATATACAAATATTTGAGGTATAGACATGATAAAAGGTATCAGGTTTGCCGGGGTTGAATCAGGTATAAAGCCAAAGGGCTATGACTTAGGCCTAGTCTTCTTTGAAGAGCCTATGAACTGCCTTGCTGCCTATACAAGAAACAGGGTAAAGGCAGCCCATATCCTTTTCAACAGGAGGCAGAAGACAGACAATGTAAGTGCAATCCTGGTAAACAGTGGCTGTGCCAATGCCTGCACAGGCAGAGAGGGTCTTGAAGACATAAAAGCCATTAATAACCGATTATCTGAGGCACTCAATATAGAAGGACAGGGTATACTTTTTGCCTCTACTGGTGTAATAGGCAAGAGGCTGCCAAAAGATAGGATTATAGATGCCATCCCCGGGCTTTTAAAAGGCTTAAAGGAGAAGAATATAGAGCTATTTGCCAATGCCATTATGACCACAGATACATATCCGAAGATAGTAAAGACAAAGTTCAAGGGGAAAAGGCAATATACTATTGTAGGGGTGGCAAAAGGCTCAGGTATGATAAACCCCCTTTTTGCAACCATGCTTGCATTCTTTTTCACTGATTACCCTGTCCCTAAAGAGGGTTTTAAGAGGTATTTTATGGACTCTGTAAGGGGTTCTTTTGAGAGGATAACAGTGGATGGGGAGTGCAGCACCAATGATACTGTCATGCTATTCTCAAGAAAATCAAACGAGGATGAAGACTCACTTGGGCTATTCAGGGATAGCCTGAATAAGGCAATGAAAGAGCTATCCCTCATGGTGGTAAGAGACGGTGAGGGTGCCACAAGGGTGATCCACATAATCATAAAAGGCGCCAAGACAAAAGAGACTGCAGAGAGGATTGCCAGGAGGATTGCCACATCACCGCTTTCTAAAACAGCTTTTTTTGGTTGTGACCCAAACTGGGGGAGGTTTATTGCAGCAGCAGGTGATGCAGGTGTCCCTGTAGACCCCTCAAAGGTTGAGATAATAATGCAGGGTGAGGTCCTTGTAAGGGCAGGGGTTGAGGTCCCCTTTGATGAACAGGGTCTCAAAGGGATGATGAACAAAAAAGACATAGAATTGATTGTAGACCTCCATGAAGGCAGGTCATCATATGACATATACACAACAGACCTTACATACGATTACATAAAGATCAACGCATCATATAGAAGTTGACATATTAAGTAAAACACAATGAAATTCTTCCTGAAGACAACAGGCTGCAGGGCAAATCAATGGGATTCCTATGTAATCTCAAATCTATTGATGGATAGAGGCCATACCAGGTCCCATATGGATGTTGCCGATGTGTGTATTATCAATGCCTGCACATTGACAGAAAATGCAGAGAGGGACATAAAGAGATTCATCAATCAATGCAGGTCAAAAAATCCTGGCGCAAGGATTATCATAGCAGGCTGCCATGGCGAGGTGTATCCTGAAAGGGACTATGGGGCTGACCTTTTAATCGGCAACAGGGAAAAGTTTGACATCTCTGATTACATCCATTTAGATGGAACAATAAGAGGTAAAGACAATAGCACCTCTATTGAGAAGGCTTACATAAAAGGTGTCCAGGCAGGAAAGACCCGTTTCTTTCTCAAGATACAGGATGGATGTGACAGGTTTTGCACATATTGTGTTGTCCCCTTTGCAAGGGGAAGACCGAGAAGCAGGCCTGTTGATGAAGTCTTAGGGGCATTAAAGGCACTTAAAGCAAAGGGTATAAAAGAGGTGGTCTTAACAGGCATAGAAATATCTGCCTATAGAGACCATGAAAGAGATATTAATCTCAAGGGGTTATTGATGCTCCTCGAAGAATCAGAGACACCAGATAGGATAAGGCTAAGCTCCATAGACCCTTTATATATAGATGATGAATTCATAGAGATTCTTAGGGAATCAAAAAAGATAGCCCCAAGCATCCATATCTCAGCACAGAATTTCTCTGATAAAATCCTCAGATTGATGGCAAGGCATTACACAGGCGATTATCTTATAGATATGATAAATCGATTGATAAAAAGGGTGGATGGCATAGGGATAGGCATTGATATCATTGCAGGTTTTCCATCTGAGGAAGAAGACGATTTTATAAAGACCTGTAAAGTCATTGATTCCCTTGATATATACTATCTCCATGTTTTTTCTTTCTCTCCCAGGGAGAAGACTGAGGCTTCAAAAATGCCCCATCATGTCCCTGGCAATATTAAAAAACAAAGGGTTAGCATATTAAAGGCCATAGATAGAAAAAAAAGATTGTCCTTTTATGAGAGGTTTATAGGTAAGAAGGCAGTAATCATCCCTGAGGCAAAGATATATAGGGACAATCTTATCCGTGGGTATACAGATAATTTTATCCCTGTTTACCTGCCCTATAAAAAAACACTTGAAAATAGATTGATAGAGGTTAAAATAAAGGGATTAAAAGACGGGTTATTAATAGGTGAAGAGGAATAGATGAATGAACTCTATAGTCTGATTGGAGGTGTAAAATGTTTGCATTCGGAAATCTTTTAACCGCCATAGCCTCCATTCTGAATATTATCCTTGACCTCTATTTCTGGGTCATATTCATAAGGGCTATTATGTCTTGGTTTAATCCCAACCCTTATAACCCATTTGTAAGGACTATATACAGTCTTGTGGACCCGATAACATACAGAATATCAAGGATTATACCCACAAGATTTGGTATGGTTGACCTCTCACCCTTTGTCCTCATGCTTATTATCTTCTTTATCCAGAGGTTCGTGGTCAAGACACTCTTTGATATAGGGATGAGGATGTAGAGATGATGATGAATATGGATGAATGGGGCATGGACCCCCAGGTGAGATTCTTAAGGCGTGCCTTCTCAGAGATGGAAAAGGCCCAGAGGGATTTGTTACAAAGGCTCAACATATCTCTATTTGATGAGAGGCTAAGAAGGATCAGGGATGGTGCATTGAGATTCTTTGAAAAGGCATGGGGATTGTCTGTGAGACGGGATATATCCATGGATGAGAAAGACATTGTAAACCTCTATGTCCACTGTCTTGCCCATATCATGGAGAGATACAGGATAGAGATACCCCCTGATATTCTGCCCCGTGATGAAAAAATAAAGAGGCTTATCCAGGAGGCTGCGAAATGATACGCCTCAGACTATTCGGTAGATGTCGTATATACCATGACCCTGTAAGCCCTGTTCTAAAGGCACCCGCACAGGTGGGATGGAGCGCATGGTTCAGGACAATTGACCTTGTAACCCCCCAGCCATTAAAAGGCGAGGAACTTTTGAGACGGACAAAGGGCTGGTGGACAGTAGACCCATCAGATGTAGCAGAGGTGGTGAAAAAATACGGTCGTTTAATAGTAGGGGAAAATGGTGAGCTCATGGTGGAATTCAAGCACAAAAGTGATGTAGATGCATTATCTACTGCCCTGAATGAAAAATTCGGAGACCAGGTTCAGCTTGCACCTTAATAAATATTTTTCCTGACCTCGTAGGTATCTCCCCTTAACCTGTTGCAATAACTGAATTTCCATTTATCATTAGTTAATGCTGTAAAACATGGCTAAGGGATATTATTTGAGGCATAAACACAGGAAAGAAGCGATAAAGTAGTGAAAGACAACGATTATAACAAAATGGGTATATAAGCTGGCCTTGAGAATATCATTAAACTTTTGAACCTGGCAGGGTCTCTATTCTCGATTTATTATCTCATAGGTCACAATCACATCCTCGCAAAAATCAGCGATCCTTGCATACTTATCAAAGAAGGCAGATATAGCCATAGGGGTTGATGGGGTAAATAGGCTCATCATATCCATCTGTGATGTGTCATCCATGGCAACAATCATGAGTGCCTCTGTATCCCTTTTGTGGTTTGGTAGGGTCTGCATGATAAGCTCAACCCTTGAATTAGGTTGAGGAAAAACAAGCCCTTTCTCTCTTGTTATAATATTTTTTTGTTCGTACTCATTGGGGAAAAGCATGACAACCCTGTCATCGGCAGTTATATTGAATATGGCAATCTGTGCGGTTCTCTGGGCTTTTACTTCAATCGTTGCCCTATCACCGTTCTTGTATATAAGGCTGTTTGTCTTAACTGAAAGCCCAATTGGTTTTATCTTTGTTTCAGGGACTGCTACATCAGCCTTTATCTTAACCCTGTATTCAGGTATAGGTGGTGTTGATGCATCCTTCTGATATTGACCCAGA
>JAOAHW010000183.1 GCA_026415015.1 Syntrophorhabdaceae bacterium | reverse complement strand
CTGGGCAGGTTTTTTTGCTTTTGCAAGCAGTTCCTCTTTTGTTACCTTTTTTTCTTCCATGTTCCCCCCTCCTTATTTTTTATTTTATTGATTAAAGTTATTCTATAAAGAAATCGAAAAAAAACAAAGTAAAAATTAATCTGTTTTTTTTCGATTCACAAACCAGTCTATCATCCTCCTTGCAATACTTATATTACCTGGTATATTTGGAAGATTATCAGGTGAAAACCATCTCGCATCTACAAGCTCCTCTCTGTCGATCTTAATCCTACCGCTTTTATATCTCGCAACAAAGGCTATCATTAAAGAATCAGGAAAAGGCCAGGGTTGACTGCCAAAATACCTTATGTCTTTTACCTTTATACCCACCTCTTCTTCCACCTCCCTCTCCACTGCCTCTTCCAAGGTCTCACCGGGCTCTACAAATCCTGCTAAAACACTGTATATGTCTTCCTTGAACCTTACAGCCCTTGCCAGAAGCACCTTTCCATCTTTTTCTACAAGTACAATTATTGCCGGAGAGATGCGGGGAAACGTGGTAAAACCACAATCAGGACACTCCTTTGCCCTTAACTTGCCTTTATCCTTTGTTTTTGAGCCGCACCTGCTACAAAATATACTTGTCCTATCCCAGTTGATTATCTGCTTTGCCTTTATGGCCACATTAAACAGGTCCTCATCGAGATAATCATATAGATGCCAGAGACCCTGGAAGGATAGATCGCCTGATACTGGTTGTGATTCTAATATCTCTGCTGCAAAGCAGTGCCTCTCCTGGAGGCTTCCAAGATAATGGAGACGAGAGGGTTTTATATTTATCTCTTTTGGATCGTTCATGATAGGCACCATTACCTCATGGCCTACCTCCCTGACGAGCATCTTATTTGCCCTGAATATAAACCAGAATGCAGAAGTGGTCAGTCTATCAGGTGGAGAATTAGATGGAATAAACTTGTTGTCCATTACTATTATCCTTTTTTATATCATTTTTAAATTTTTTCTCTGGAAAAGGCAACCTTTTTTTGATACTATTTCCTACGCAATTCATGATAAGGTCCCATCGTCTAGTGGCCCAGGACGTCGGCCTCTCACGCCGAAAACACGAGTTCGAACCTCGTTGGGACCACCAACCTAAATAAAGAACTATTTTATTTTGATGAAGTCCTTTTAAAAAAATCTGCATTAAGAAATGACTTTAAGGCATAAACAGCCCTACCCCTGTGGCTTATCTTATTTTTTTCATCTAATTCTATCTCTGCAAGGTGTCTGTCAAACTCAGGAATATAAAAAACCGGATCATATCCAAAACCATGGCCTCCTTTTCTTTCAAAACCAATATAACCATCTAATTGTCCATAAAATACATAGAAACTACCCTTATCAGGCATATAGAAGATCACATAGGCCACAAACCTTGCAGTCCTTTTCTCACAGGGGACACCTTTCAATTCATCAAGGAGCCTTTCTATCCTCTCATTGTCATCCCTTCCATATCTTGATGAATATACGCCAGGCCTGCCATCCAAGGCATCTACCTCAAGGCCTGAGTCATCTGCTATTGTATTGCACCCAAATCTATTACCAATCTTTCGTGCCTTTTTTAAGGCATTTTCTATGTAAAAAGGACTATCCTCTACAATCTCTATCTTTTCCTTAAAATCTTTAAGTGAATAAAATATATCAAACTCATCGGCAAGGATCTTTTTTATCTCATTTACCTTACCAAGATTTTCTGTTGCAATGATCACCTTTCTATCCATACTGGTTTCCTTTAAGGATATCTACATGGGAAAGAGATTGCCAAGGGCTGCCTTCTGCTGTCTCGTAATCTCATTTATACCCTTGCAGGCATATTGATACATGAGGTCAAAGTGCTCTTTTGAAAAGGGTGTCTTCTCTGCTGTACCCTGAACCTCTATAAGTAGGCCCCTGCCTGTCATAACAAAGTTCATGTCCACCTCTGCCCTTGAGTCCTCATCATATGATAGGTCAAGGAGTATATCACCACCCACAAGGCCAACACTTATGGCTGCAACAGAGTCCCTGAGGGGTATCTTCTCTATCATACCCTTTTTTTTCATGGTCCATAAGGCCTCTACAAGGGCAACATATCCCCCTGTAATGCTTGCTGTCCTTGTCCCACCATCTGCCTGTATCACATCACAGTCTATCCACAGGGTCCTCTCACCTATTATATCGAGATTTACAATAGCCCTCAGTGCCCTCCCTATCAATCTCTGTATCTCATGGGTCCTACCCCCTACCCTGCCTGTTACTGACTCCCTCACTGACCTTGTATGGGTTGACCTGGGTAGCATAGAATATTCAGCTGTGAGCCATCCCTTACCTGTGTTCTTCAAAAATGGGGGTACCTTTTCTTCAATGCTTACCCCACATATAACCTTTGTCTCACCCATCTCAACAAGCACAGAGCCCTCAGGATATTTTAAAAATCCTCTTGATATCTTTAAATCACGGATCCTGTCGTTTTGTCTCCCATTATCTCTCATCTCTTCTTCCCCTTTTCAAATAATTATCAATACCAGCATACAACCTCTCTAAGGCAATATTAATGCCATCCTTCTTAGTCATAACATAAACTAATACCCCAGGCATATCTGCGCCAATCAAAGGAAATAGAGGCAGCTCTTTAACCTTTACATTAAAAGAAGAGGCTATAGAGCCAGCAAGTTCCCTTGAATCAGCACCATAGACACCTGGGAGGTCTTCTATTGCCTGGAATAACCCTGATACCTTTTTTGCATTAGATACAGCAACAAAACAACCTTCGTTTTCAGAGACCTCTATATTTAAGGCGATTAGCATCCTTGCCTTTTGATTATTCATCCTGTTTATGTTCTCTATGTGTTTTTCTATGCTATTGGTCACAGGGTATGCACTTACTTTCAGGCCTTTCTTCTCTAAATATCTCTTTGCTGCATCAGTCTCAGGTGTCCTTTTTTCACCAACTATATAAAAAATAATATGTTCTGATGCAAAAACAGGTAGATAAACAAAGGACAAAATCAAAACAAGAGATAGATAACGAATAGATATCCCCATGGGTTTTATTATCTTGTCTCCAGTATAAATCGCTCAAGCTCAACTGCAGCGAGGGCACCATCACCTACTGCTGTTGACACCTGTCTTAGCCTCTTTTTCCTCACATCACCTGCTACAAATATACCCTTTGTCTTTGTGGCCAGGTTTTCATCTGTCAAGATAAAACCTGCTTCATCCTTATCCACAAGATTACCAAGAAATCCCACATCAGGCCTTGAGCCCACATAGACAAAAACGCCGTCGATCTTTAAATCAGTATGTTCACCTGTCTTTGTATCCTCCAGGACAATAGACTCTATCTGGTCTTTTCCCTGAAATTCTATTGGTCTTTTATTCCATAGAAACTCCATCTTAGGGTTTTTAAATGCCCTTTCCTGTAGGATCTTTTGTGCCCGCAAATTATCTCTCCTGTGGATTACATAGACCTTCTTTGCTATATTGGCAAGGGACAACCCTTCTTCAACAGCAGCGTCGCCTCCGCCGATGACTGCAACCTCGAGGTTTTTGAAAAACATACCATCGCATGTGGCACAGTAGGATATGCCCCTACCTATGAACCTATCCTCCCCTGGTATACCTATTTTTGATGACTCAGTTCCTGTTGCAACAATTATGCCCTTTGCCTCATATATATCTTCATCGGTCTTTAAAATAAATTTATTGCCATTTTGCGAAACCTCTTCAACACGGGCGAATTCTTTTATATTGAGATTAAATGCCTTTGCATGGGCAGCAAACCTCTCCATCAATTCTCTACCAGATATACCCTCAGGGAAGCCAGGATAGTTCTCTATATGCCATGTATTAACAGGTGCTCCACCCAGGATGACCTTTTCAAGAAGCAGTGCGTCTATCCCAGCCCTCATAAGATATATACCTGCTGTAAGACCTGCAGGCCCTCCACCTATTATTATTGCTTCATGAAATATAGCCATTTATCCTCCAAGTAATCCAATAAATAAAGACCGCCTCTATTTTAAATAATATCCATGCTTTATTCAAATCAAATATTACAGACTATAGACTACAGACAAAAGATTATAGACCTAATTCTCCCTTTAAAAGTAAAGAGTTATGTCCCTACTCATATCGTGTGGATTTTCTATTTTTTATAGCCCTTGAGTATAAAAAAACAGCCTTAACATAGTTATCACAGTGATTATAATGCCATACAGCCTTTTTCATCTTCTCAAGGTTACCTTTTTCCCAACCGTGATTTTTGAGATAATTTGCCATGCTCGACATGGCATCATGGAAATTAAAAAGGTCTATAGTCCCATTATTATCACCATCTACTGCGTGATTTAAAAAGGCAGTAGGGACAAACTGACATATGCCGAAGGCCCCTGCCCATGAACCTTTGATAGAGAATATATCTTTTTTATAAAGCCTGGATAGGACAATAAGGTTTACCAACTCATTCTCTGCCCATTCAGAGCGTCTATTCTCTAA
>JAOAHW010000170.1 GCA_026415015.1 Syntrophorhabdaceae bacterium | reverse complement strand
CTGTTGCCAGAAGCCCTACAACTGCATAGGTCTCAACAAAGGCAGGGAATAGTATAGCCCTGCCTGCTGCCTCAGGCCTCCTTGCTATAAGGGATATACCTGCTGCAGAGGCCTCGCCCTGCTTGATTGCAGAGATAAGCTGGGCAATGCCACATCCAAGACCTACAAAAAACATGGCAAGACCTGTACCAAGGGTAATCTTTATAGCTGACCCTCCTATTAGTCCTGTCTGTGTCATAATGAGTATGGCAGCAATAAAACCGTAGAACCCCTGTGTCCCAGGAAGGGCAATCATGACAAGCATCCTGCCAAAGAGTTCGGGCTTTTCACGGAGAACGCCTGCACACTGATGAACAGCTATGGATATACCCCATGCTGAACCCGCACCTGCCAGGCCAAAGGCCAGCCCAGCACCACCGTAGCAAAGACCTCTCCCCAGTTCAATCCATTCAGGTAACATCTTCTATCCTCCATATTTCATTTTTTTTTAAAAAACATTATTCTCCTACCTTTTTTATCACACACATGTTCGTATCAAAACCAAGGGGCTGAAAGGGCCTTGTCCCCCCTTCATAAAACCTGCCAAAAAACTCTACAAAGATTAGCCTCATGGAATGGACAAAGGCACCGAGGGCACTGATGAGGAAATTAAAGATATGGCCTATGGCAAGGACTAAAATAAACAGAATAAATCCTATATAAGGGATGTCTTTTAGCATACCTGCCATGAGATTAAAGGCCATAGCAACAATGGATGTGGTAAGGCCAAGGGCAAGCAAACGGCAATAAGAAAGGGTATCACCTATAAACGATGTAATCCCATAGCTACCTATAATCCCGTATAGGCTTACCACACCCCCGGCAATCCTACCAGGTATGCTCTTTATCTCCCTGCCCTGGGTAAATATAAGCCCAAGAGAGCCGGCAACAAAAAGGGCTATACCTGTATTGAATATCGAAGAGGGTATATCTGCAAAGACCTTCCCTGCCATCAGTAGAAGCCCAGTAAGGGTTACAATCCAGCATAGACCATCAGAGAATATCCCCATATAATCCCTTTTCTGATATGCGCTATACATCTTAAGGGTAATCCCGAAGAATTGATTCAAAACACCAAGGCCCAATGCTATTATTAATGCAATAATAGTCTTCCCCATAGGGTCAATCAAAACAAATTTCTGCTGTAGGGTGAAGAGGATATTTCCTTCCCCGAGATATTCAGGCTTATAAAGGTCACCAAACCATGAACCTGTGAGGGCACCAAATATAATGCTACTTATACCACCGTATAAAAGGATTCGGGCGAGATTATTCACACCCCTGTATATCTTTGTCTTACTATTTAGATATGCACCAAGAATAGCAAGCATTATACCATAGCAGACATCACTGAAACATATCCCGAAAAACATATAAAAATTAACCTGCATGAATGGCGTTGGGTCAAAACTCCTGTATTGTGGTAGACCAAACATCTCTGTTAAAAGTTGTATAGGTCTCAAAAGATATGGAACAGAGATACTCACAGGCACATCCTCTTCAGGGGATGGATCTTCTATTGTTACCACAGATTCAGGGAATTCCCTTTCCATCATAGCAGTAAAGGTGCCTATATCTTTGGCTTTAATATAACCACTTATTATATAGACCCACTTGCCCTCAACGCCCTTCATGGCTGCTAGTTGTCTGTTTCTTATGTTTGTCCAGTATGCCTTAAGTATCATAAGAGGTCTTCTGCCCTCTCCCTCTCTCTGTCCTTGAGATAGTTCTCTTACCTTATCTGCTACTTGAGCTATCTTTTCCCTGTATTGCCCAAGGTCAGCCTCAAGCTCGAGTATACGCTCTTTTATCTTTTCCTTTCTCTTAGGTAACTGTATCTCCTCAAAACCTATTTCTTCGAGGGCCTTTTTTATAGCCTCCCCATCTCTCTTGAAGAATGCAAAGACCATCCTTATCTTCGCATCGTCTTTCTTTCTCATTGTCTCTTTTGTGTTGTTGGCCTCAGGGAGTTCCTCCCATGCTGCATCTGTCCATGGCTCTTCTTTTTCGTCTATTATGAGGATATTTTTCACAGGGACATAGCCTATCTTCATAGAGACCCATTTCGTTGAATAAAACTCTTCAAGATCTACAGGGATATCCATAACAGGCTTAAGTTCCTCAATCTCGTTTTCAATCTCTGCTATTATCCTTTCAGAACTCCTGTATATCTCATCAAGCTCCACAGCATAACGATAGTTTTTATCAAGGTTGTATTCCTTCAGTGCCCTGTCGACCTCAGTTTCAGTTGTCACTATGGGAAGGGGTGTAAGGCTCTTTATGAAACTATCCTGTTCAGGGGCAAAGATATTCACAAGGTTCAGGATAAAATCTATCTTATTGATATTGGTGTCTGCCTCTGATGTATTTGTCTTGTAGTTTTTAAAAGATAGACCCTCTCTCTGGATGTCCTGTATATCTATGATCTCCATGACCCCGAGCTTATTGATTGATTTAATAAGCCGCCTGTTTGCCTGTTTTGTGCTTACAATCGTTACCTTCTTTAAAGGCTCTATAGCCATAGGATGACCTTATATTCTATACAGTCTTTCAAGGATCTGCTCTATTTGCTGAGAGATAACCTGTTCAGAGATGCCTTCTATCTGATTTATTGATTCTTTGAGCTCATTTTCATAGCGTGAAAGGGTGGATATATATTCTTCCTCTGCCTTTTTTTGAAAGTCTACTATCATGTTATCTAACTCTATGGTCTTGTGCCTGCGGTATGCCTCTATCTCTTCTTCGCAGTTTTTCTCTATTTGCCTTGCCTCTTTTCGTGCCCCCTCAATAATCGAATCAGCCTGTTTTTCTACACTCAAGACATCATCTATAAGTGATGACATTAGACCTCCATTGTATTGTCTCTATTTTAAAAATTGTACCTGATATATTCACCAGCTATACGGTACTAGGTTCTTTATCATATAGCAAACAGCAAAAAACCTGTCAAGGATAATGGTAGTAAAGGTCTTGAATAAATTTTAATACTTTTCTGAAATTATTGAAGATGTTATACTGTAACTTAGTTTGGAATAAATAATGGAATCATTGAAGATTCAGAGCAAATTTGGTGTTTGAAAATCAAATAAATGAACTGGATTCTATTATGTTTTGTTTTTTTGGATTAACCCTTAAAGAACTTGAAGATGTCATAGCCGGGACAGGCAAAGAAAAATACAGGGCAAGACAGCTCTACAGATGGGTCTACAATAAAGGGATATATGATTTCTCCATGATGGACAATATCCCCAAGAGCCTGAGGGTCTTATTCAGTGATATGTTTGACATGGAGACCATAAACCTATTTGAATCCATTGCATCTGTAGATGGGTCAATCAAACTCTCCTTTCACACAAAAGATGGAAACATTATAGAGAGTGTCCTGATACCAGAGAAGCAGAGGCTTACCCTATGTGTATCCAGTCAGATTGGCTGCAGGATGGCCTGTAGCTTCTGTGTAACCGGAAAGATAGGTTTTATAAGGAACCTTGAGACCCATGAGATAGTAGAACAGATAATTGGTGCAAAAAAATTCCTCAATGGATCTCCGGAAAGTCCATGGGAGAAGATAACCAATATAGTCTTTATGGGTATGGGCGAGCCCCTGGATAATTTTGAAAATGTGATGAGGGCAATAGAGATCATGAAAGAGCCCCTTGGCCTCGACTTTTCAAAAAGAAGGATAACAGTCTCTACAGTAGGCCTCCTTGGGGGTTTAAAGAGGCTTCAACCAGGAACAGCAGGCATTGCCATATCACTTAATGCTGCTGATGAACAAAAAAGGACAGAGATCATGCCCATAAACCGCATGTATCCCATAAGGGACATCATGGATTTTGCAAGGCACTATAAAGGAAGCCAAAGAGAGCGTATAACATTTGAGTATGTCCTATTGAAGGGTTTCAATGATTCCCTTGAAGACGCAAAGATGCTTTATGAGCTATTAAAGGGTGTAAGATGTAAGATTAACCTTATACCATTTAATGAATCACCTTATTCTCAATTCAAGACGCCTGATAACAAGACTGTAGACCAGTTCCATGCCTATCTTATAGATAAATACATGACAGCCATTGTGAGAAACTCGAGGGGACCAGATGTGAATGCAGCCTGTGGTCAGTTAGGTATGGCGTATCTTGTGTCTAAAAAAACAAAGGCATCATAACCTATTCGTTTAGATAGTTTATCAATCCTTTTTTTGCCATATTCAAGGATTTTAAACTCTTTGTTTTCTTAAGGTCTATATCCAATCTGTCTGTTATGGGATTTAAAAAGTCATAGACAGCATCCTGGTGCACTTCAATAGCCTGGGGGATGATATTTATTTTGTCAAATAATTTAAACAGGTTATCTGAAAATTCTTGAACAAAATTATCATGTTTTACCATGACAAAGTTTATAATCTGGCCTGATTCTTTTTCTACATATAAAGCCAAATAGGGAAAATATGGACGGTCTCCTTCCTTGATAATTATAGGGACATAGAAAAAATCTACTTCCCATGTGTGAGGTTGTTTTTTTGCCTTATTTTTTATTTTCTTAAGGCTTATCTCATTTATTGGGGCCTCTATCTTTTCCATTTGGGTCTTTTCTGGCATTATCCATCTCTCTGACCATTTTAAACCCCCATCTTTTTCTTTTGGTACCATGACAAGGTATCCCTTTCCCCTTCTACTTTCAAGATAGTTAGGATCTTCCCTTAATATCTCACCCATTCTCATAACATGGGGAAGGACAAGGGTAAGATATCTGACCTCACTGCCTGTTAGAAACCATGGGACATATCCTGGTAGATAATTTCTAAAAAGAGGCCAAGACTGTCTCCCCCTAAATTTAAGGCCCAATCTCTTTATTATGTCCATGTCTCGTTTGTCCAGATATTCCCTGTCATCAAATGTCAGTGAGAGGCACCTCTGCATAAACATAACCTCTGGATTATCTGGTAGAATCTCCTCTGACTGTAACCTTTCAAAAAAATCAAGTCCTTCATTTCCAAGATACACTACCACACCAAAGACCTCACCAAGGTTACCCATGACACAACAATAGCCTATCTCTTTGTTTTGAGGGTTCTGGACGCCAAAGAGCATACTATCATCCATCCACCTCCAGGGTGCAAACTCCTTGAACATAGACGCATATTTATATAGTCTTTCCCATTCCTCTAATGTTGGTTCATCATTATACATAACGAACCCTCCTTTATAATAAAATCATAACCTTTACAAAGCATTGCAAAGTTTTTATAATAAATCTTAATTAAAAAGACTCCTATATAAGAGGCAATACTATAGAACTCTATGGCAATACAATTGGCCTGAATCACCTCATTAAAAGAAGGCTCCTCAAACTATACCATAAAAAAATAGAGCCATCCAGGATAATCACCTATGACGCTGCACTGACTATATCAATGATATCTTCGGAGATTTCAAGGCAGGTAGGCATACTCATAAACCGCAGGGGACTCATAGAATATGTGATAGTTGGCGATAGAAACAGGATAGAGATACCAAAACTATCTACAGAGCGTGTAGGAAGGGCAAGGTTCAGGGGCTTAAGATTTATACATACTCACCTGAACAATGAACTTCTTACAAAAGAAGACCTCACAGACCTTGCATTATTACAGCTTGACCTTATAGGATGTCTCACAGACATAAAAGGTAGTGTACCCCGATCAATCCATATAGGATATCTTATCCCTGAGGATAAAAGGCAAAAGGCATGGGCATTTCTTGGGCCCCAGGATATAGAATCCCTGGACCTTGATTTTATTGAATTCATCACAGAGCTTGAAAATGAGTTTGTAAGGGAGAGGGGCAGGCTCCATATGTTGGACAATGAAAAAGAAAAGGCTGTCCTTGTATGCGTTGTCCATCCAGGTTCAAAAAAAATCCCAGAGGACCATATCTCAGAGATGAAGGAGCTTTGTTATTCAGCAGGCATAGCTGTCCTGGATACAGTTATACAGAGGCCAAAGGAGCTCCACCCCACATATCTTATAGGTAAAGGTAAGATAGAGGAGGTGATAATGAAATGTCAGCAGGTAGGGGCAGACATTCTTGTCTTTGACGAGGGGCTCACCCCAGGCCAGATAAACAATATATCCTCTATAACAGAACTCAATGTTATCGATAGAAATCAGCTTATACTGGACATATTTGCCCAGATGGCAAAGACAAACGAGGCAAAGATACAGGTAGAATTGGCGCAGCTAAGATACATCCTGCCAAGACTCGCTGGCATCAATACTGCCTTTTCAAGGATTACAGGCCGCATTGGAACAAGAGGGCCAGGTGAGACAAAACTTGAGGTGGACAAGAGAAAGATCAGGGACAAGATTGCATTTCTTGAAAAAAGGTTGAGAGAGATAGAGGAGATAAGGGACAGGAAGAGGGAGCGAAGAAAGGCATCAGGGATACCTGTGGTATCCATAGTGGGATATACTAATTCAGGCAAATCTACCCTTCTCAATCTTCTCACAAAAAGCAGGGTTGAGGTCCAGGACATGGCATTCAGTACATTAAACCCCACAACAAGGACTATAAAATACCCTGAGAGAAAAAACATTATACTTACAGACACCGTGGGTTTTATAAAGAATCTACCTGATGTGTTACTTAAGGCATTTATAGCAACCCTTGAGGAATTAAGGGATGCTGACCTGCTCCTCCATCTTGTAGATGTGAGTTCTCCTGATTTTGAGGAAAAGATCAGGGCTGTTGAAGAAACATTAACAGCCCTTAATCTACAGAACAAAGACAGGTTGATTGTTTTTAATAAGATAGATAAGACAGACAGGGGTTTTATAAAAAACATAGAAAATAGATATAATGCTGTATCCATATCATGCCTTAAAAAAGAGGGGATTGAAAGGCTCCTTGAGACCATAGAAAAAAGAATAAAGCCAATCGTTTAATACAAATCAATAAGATACAAATCACAATACCTTTTCTTTGTCTGTTGACTGCAGACAAACCCTGTGTTAGCATGTGTAAAATTAAAAGCACGGTGGTTCCATATGGAATATGAGTTCCATATATCCCGAAATGCAAGGGATAGATATAAATTTGACGACAGTATCTTCAACCTCAGGGGAGATGTCATCATACCAAATATCAAGGCTGCCCGTACCCTCGCCCAGAAGATAAACGAAAAGCGTATACTTTCAGGCCACCCTGACAAGGTTATAAAGGCAGGGGATATAGCCTCAATGGGTCTCATAGATGAGATACTCCACTTTGTTGTTCTATTATATAGGGAACAGGTGGATGGAAATATAACAAGAGACGCCCTTGAACAAATTAACAGTATTTTTACAAAAAAAAGGGTTGATATGGCCCTTTATGCCTTTGCTGAGGAATTCCCTGTTATTGATGTTTACAGAAACAATATAACCCTTGAAGAATATATAAACGGTGAGACCTCTGGTGTGAACAATAGGGAGATTATTCTTGAGGAGATGCTTCTTTTATGGCTTGCCAATATGAACCCTGCATTCTCACCATTTTCCGAATTCTTTGATGATACGAGACTTAAAAAAGATACATTATATCTCTATATAATAGCAGCACTAAGGGAATTCCTTGACAAAAAACCTCATTTTGGTCCTTACAACCAGAACCTCATTGATATGCTCAGAAGCCCTGCTATCCTCGTCCCCTATTCCTTAAAAGGCCAATTAGACTACATCAGGGAACACTGGGGATTTTTATTGAAAAGATATGCAAGAAGGCTCCTTGGTGCTATAGACCTGATTACAGAAGAATCAAAGATAACATTCACAGGTCCTGGTAAGGCACAGATATATGATTTTAAGGCAGCAGAATTTGAGGCAGAGAGCTTTACCCCTGATAAGGACTGGATGCCAAGGCTTGTCCTCATTGCAAAAAATATCTATGTCTGGCTTGACCAGCTTTCAAAGAAATATGGCTATCATATAGCAAAGATCAATGAGATACCGGATGAGGAGCTTGATATTCTAAAAAATCAGGGTTTTTCAGGTCTGTGGCTCATAGGAATATGGGAGAGGAGTCCTGCATCCCAAAGAATAAAACAGCTATGCGGCAACCCAGAGGCAGTGGCGTCTGCCTATTCCCTATTTGATTATCAGATAGCATATGACCTGGGTGGCGAAGAGGCTTACAATAATCTAAAAGAAAGGGCATGGTCAAGAGGCATAAGGCTTGCAAGCGATATGGTGCCAAATCATGTGGGTATATACTCAAAGTGGGTCATAGAACACCCTGACTGGTTTATATCCCTTGATTACAATCCATTCCCCTGGTATTCCTTCAGTGGTCCTGATTTGTCTCATGATGAGAGGGTATGCATCCAAATTGAAGACCACTATTACACAAAGACAGATGCTGCAGTAGTCTTCAGGCGCCTCGACAGGGCAACAGGTGACGAGAGGTTTATATACCATGGCAACGACGGTACAAGCATGCCCTGGAATGACACAGCACAGCTAAACTACCTCAATCCCCATGTCAGGGAGTCCATGATTGAGACCATATTATATGTGGCAAAAAAATTCCCTATCATAAGATTTGATGCTGCCATGACACTTACAAAAAAACACTATCAGAGGCTATGGTTCCCTGAGCCTGGAGAAGGTGGGGCAATACCTACGAGGGCAGAATACGGCATGACAAAAGAAGAGTTCAACAGAAACATGCCTTTTGAATTCTGGCGTGAGGTAGTGGACAGGATTGCAAAGGATGCCCCTGATACCCTTTTATTGGCCGAAGCATTCTGGCTCCTTGAGGGTTATTTTGTCAGGACACTGGGTATGCACAGGGTATATAACAGTGCCTTTATGAATATGCTAAGGGACGAGGAGAATGGAAAATACAGGACAGTTATGAAGAATATCCTTGAGTTTGACCCTGAGATATTGAGGCGACTTGTAAATTTTATGAATAACCCTGATGAGAGGACAGCAGTAGACCAGTTTGGGAAGGATGATAAATATTTTGGTATCTGTACACTCATGGTAACCATGCCAGGCTTACCTATGTTCGGACATGGCCAGATAGAGGGTTACACAGAAAAATACGGCATGGAGTATAAAAAGGCCTATATTGATGAAAGACCAGATACATACCTTATTGAGAGGCACGAAAGGCAGATATTTCCCCTTATGCACAGACGTCATATCTTTGCAGGTGTGGAGAATTTTCTTTTATACGATTTTTTTACAGAAGATGGCCATGTGAATGAGGATGTCTTTGCCTATTCAAATAGGCATGGCAACCAGAGGGTTGTTGTCATATACAACAATAGATACAATTCAACAAAGGGGTGGATAAAGACCTCGGCAGCCTATTCTGAGAAGACAGGGGAGAGTAAAAGACTCATCCAGAGAAATCTCATAGATGGCCTTATGTTTGAACCTAAAGAAGGTAGTTATATAGTCTTCACTGAACATATCACAGGTTTAACATTTATAAGGTCAAGCCAGGAGATAGATGAAAAGGGGCTTTATATAGAGCTTGGACCTTATAGATGCCTGGTTTTCCTTGATTTCTATGAGGCCTATGATAATGATGAGATAAGTTTTTCAAGGCTTAATGACTATCTGAGAGGAAGGGGCACCCCCAACCTCTATGAGGCCATGGATGAGCTAAAAAGAGAAGACCTCTGCAATACCTTCAGGGAGATTATAAATACAAAGATCTTTACAGAATATGCCAGAATATTTAAGACAACAGAAGACCATGAAATATCTGAGGATATAAAAGATTTTACAGAGACTATAAGGCATAAATATGGCTATTTTATCCATAGACTAAATGAATACGTGAAAGACAGAAAAGATTTAGAATCTCTCCCAGAGGGGCTTGGTGATGCTGTGGTCAATGAGCTTATGGATCTAATAGAGGTGGGGAGTTCAAAAAGAGATATATTCCTTCAAAGAGAATACAGGCTTTATACCCTTTTAGGCCTTATTTTTTCATGGAGCCTTGACTATAGACTTATCCAGGGTTTAGGTCTTAAAAAGATCCTCTCTGATAATCTCAGAGGCCTCGGGCTTGAGGAGGGTTATATAGCAGACTCCATGATTCTTACCGATGTCTTTTTAAGATACACAAAGCTCTTTGAACAGGAGGGACAAAAAGGCATTGCCTATCTTTTAAAGACCCTGATAAATGATGATGCTGTCAAGGGCTTTATAGGGGTGAATCTCTACCAAGATACTATCTGGTTTAGCAAAGAGAGGCTTGAGGAATTTCTCTGGTGGCTCCACATCATCATTATACTGGTGACATATAGAGGCCTGCGAGAAGATAAAAGACTCATTGAGGGCTATTTAGAAAAGACTGAATTTACCATAGAAAAGATAATAGAGGCGTCCCAAAAATCAGGATACCAGCTAAAGGGTTTTATGGAATCAATAGAAGACATAGAGGGTCTCTAAAACAAATTTCCTCCATTGACCTTTATCTATGCCTTAACCAGGGCAGTCGTGCTATGAGACTTTTATTCTTTGAATAAGAGGCAATTGCAGCAGTTATGGCAGCACCAATCCCTGAGCCGTCTTTTTCCTTTTCTAATCTTATCTTCTGGGCTGAATCACCAAAGATATCGGCAAGCATGGTCTCCATATTCTGGCTATATCCTGGATACTTTTCAAAGAGAGTGCCATCTATGGCAATGACATGGTTAGATTCTATTTTTTTGTCCATCCAGGTAACCACCGCTGAGATAGCTGTGGCAGCTATCCTGGCAGAGCGGTTAGAGACTATGCGGAAGACTTCAAGGATGGCATCTTTATCTGTCTGTGACATATGGGTAAATCCTAATTCATGAGATATCTGACCCTGTGCAGCAAGGGATAGGTGTTCTGTTGTGAGCCCATAGGGTTGAGAGAAGATCTCAGGGATAGGGGAATTAAATATCAACCCCTCCTTTATCATATCAACTATTATTAACCTTGCAATCTCACCGAGATACATCCCTGAGACCATCTTTTCCAATCTCTGTTCGCCTGGGTTAAAGGATGAGGCATCAAGGGTCTCATCATATATATTCCTCCTTAGTTTATTGAATCCACCCCATTCTATATTGATAATCATCTCATCTTGATGCCTTGGGCCTTGATATTTTGCAATACGCTCTATCTTCTCAGGATAGGCTGCATTAGTCCCTGTGCCAAGTATCACACCCATATCGCAGATATGGTCATTATAGCTTTTTGCCACAAGTGTCCCTACTGTGTCATTAATCAATGCCACCACATCTATAAAACCCAAACCTCTTCTTTTTAAGGCACGAACCAAAAGTTCAACTACATCCTCACCCTCCACATCAGAGGCAGAAAACCCTTTTGTCCAGGAGATAAGCCTGCCACTGGCTATGGAAGACTGAACCACAGGGAATGAGAACGTAAAACCAAGATTCTGTAATCTCTTTGCCTCTATATTGTGTTCCTTGAAAAATGCCTCCACAGACCCTGCAATAAAATCAAAAAACCTCACACCTGTGCCTGTCATGGCCTCATGGCTTATAGGATAACGGCTCATGGCAAGGGGCTCTGCCCTACCCTCACCATCAAGTCTCACAGCCAAAATCCTTATATTTGTCCCACCTAAATCTATGGCAAGGAAATTACCCTTTTCATTTCCCCTTGGTCGTCCCACAAAGGATGGTATCATCTTGAGGGAGCTTTCTTTTCCTGCAAGGCCAAGCCCCATCTCTTTGTGAAACCGCAACATAATATCCCTGGCATCAGGGGCAGTTAAATAGAATAGACCATTTATGTCTTCAAGGAAATTTAGTGTCTCTTTTTCCATAGCTCCATGAAAAACTATATTTACACCTAAACAATGTCAAGAGGAATAAATTTTGGACTACCTTGCTGTTCTGCAGCTTACTGATATGCCCTCTCCGCTACCTTCTATGATTGTAGTCTTAAATTTTGGGTGCCTTTTTACATATTCTAAGAATCTGTCTACCTCGCTACTATAACTTCTTAAAACATTGTGAGCTGTGTAGCAACCCCCTAAATCTATCTTTTCTTCAAGGTCAAGGAAATATTGGAGATACCATTCCTTGTCGGCATCGCAGAAGACAAAATCAAATGGGCCTTTTAATTCACGGACTACAATACGGGCATCTCCAAGCAAGGCCTCTATATACTGAGCAACACCTGCCTTTCTAAAGTTATCGAGTGCCTTTGTGCGACGTTCCTTATTTATTTCTATTGTTGTTACCTTTCCTCCATTTTTTGCTGCTGCCCAGGCAAGCCATATTGTTGAGTGCCCTGTAGAGGTTCCTATCTCAAGTATTTTCTTGTGTTTTCCTTTGAGGACAAGATTATAAAGTATCTCTCCGTCTTCATAGGGTACATTTAAATAATCCCATGAATATTTTTTGCTTTTTAAGAATTGTGATACCTGTTCGTTTAACTGTTGTGTATCCTGCCGCTGTTCACCGTATGAAAAACCTGATAATATACAGATAATTACAGCGATACTTAGAGTTGCTACAAATAATGTTTTTTTAATTTTTCCGCTAAAAATTTTCAACAATACATACCTTTTGTTCCAGATTCATTAACCTCTCAAGACTATTTTAATGTCTCTGCCATGAGTCTTGCCACTGTCTGCGAAAATCTTGTCGGGTCTTTTGGCCTTGAGCCCTCTAATATCAGTGCCTGGTCATAGAGCATATCTATATATTCCTTGAGGATTGGGCTCTCCTTGTCTTTTTCAAACAGGGCATTCATGGAGGCAAACAAAGGATGTTCAGGATTGAGTTCCAGTATCCTCTTCTGCTGAGGCACATCCTGACCCATTGCCTTCAAGAGCCTCTCCATCTGGGTATCCATGTCACCTTCATCTGCCACAAGACAGCATGGAGAATCTTTGAGCCTGCCTGAGAATCTTACATCTTTTACATCGTCTTTCAGTTGTTCTTTTATAAGTTCTATGAGCCTCCTGTATTCCTTTCTCGCCTTCTCCTTTTTTTCTTTTTTAGACTCGTCTATCTCGAGATCGCCTTTTGTTACTGATTTCAGTGCCTTACCCTTATATTCAAAATTGCTCAGGACAAATTCATCTATATCATCTGTTAATATGAGGACCTCGTAATCCTTTTCCTTAAAGGCCTCAAGATAAGGTGACATAAGTGCCTCTTGTACAGTAGGGGCAGCAATATAATATATCTCCTTCTGGTCATCCTTCATGTCTTTTACATACTCATCCATGGTTCTTAGCCTGCCATCCTGGGCCTTAGTGGAGTTAAACAGTAAGAGGTCTGCAATCTGCTCCCTCCTTGCAAAATCATAGTGTAGTCCCTCTTTGAGGACCCTTCCGAATTCCCTGTGGAAGTTGAGATAATTTTTGTATTCCTCATTTTTCATCTCACCAAGGGTATCAAGAACCTTTTTCGTTATGTTGTTCTTTATGATATCCACCTGTCTATTGTTCTGGAGTATCTCCCTGGAGACATTAAGAGGCAGGTCAGATGAGTCTACAACACCCCTTACAAAACGAAGATAAGGGGGGATGAGCTCCTCACAGTGTTCCATAATCTGGACACGCTTTACATAGAGCATAGGACCTATCTGAAAGTC
>JAOAHW010000140.1 GCA_026415015.1 Syntrophorhabdaceae bacterium | reverse complement strand
TCCTCTAAAAAAATACCCATAACATGGGCCTCCACATGGTTTATCCCTATTATTGGTTTTTTCATAGAGACAGCAAGCCCCTTTGCAAAGCATAGCCCCACAAGGATAGACCCTATCAACCCAGGGCAGTTTGTCACAGATATGGCATCTATCTCATGAGGGGATAGACCTGCCTTATATAGAGCCGCCCTGTAGATACTGTCTATTAATTCTACATGTCTTCTCGATGCTATCTCCGGGACAACCCCGCCAAAAAGGCTATGTAGGTCTGCCTGGCTCGATACTATGTTAGAGAGAACCTTTTCTCTACCTTCTAATATTGCCACTGATGTATCGTCGCATGATGTATCTATACCGAGTATTATCATTTATATAGGTCCTGAATACATTTAGAACAATGGCTACAGGCAATAATAATCTATAGACTCTCAGACCTCCTGCCAGTGGATCTTTATCTTCTCCTTTTTCTTCAATTCAATGAGCATGGATTTCACTAATTCCTCACCTTTTTTTGTGGCAAGAAACCTCCTGAACTGTTCTTTCTCATTTTCCCATTCCTTTTTATCTGGGAGCTTCTCATCTTTGTAAGAAAATATATAATACCTCCCAGAAATCTCTATGGGTTGACTATATAAAGGGCTTTTTTCAGAAATAGCAAAGACACCAAGATGTTCCTGGGGGACATTGCCAATCCCTGGAATGGATGCAGATCGTCTTGATATAAGACCTGTAGAATTGGTACCTTGGAATGCCTTTTTTGCAATTATATCTGCAGCCAGGGCCTTAGCATATTCTTTTGCCTTTTCTCTTGCAATCCTATCTCTGAGTATCTTCAAGGCAGTTGCCTTATCAAAGGGCTTGCCTGGCTCCATATCAATGAGTTTAAATATATACGACCTTGTACCCTCCCTTATAGGCAGTGTCACATCACCCTTTTTCAGGTCTTTTAACCATTCTCCTGCCCGAAGATGACCAAATCTCCTGAATAGATCTCCTTCCTTTATGGCCTCTATGTCCACCACTGTAAGTCCTTTTTTCTTTGCATAGGCATCCATATTATCAGTCTTTAAGAGATCCATATATACAGTATCATCCTTTAGGTTAGCCTTTTCATCAATGACATGTATTTTAGCCTGTAGGTATTCTCATTTTTGAATGAGGCCTTTTCCTTTTCATATAGGTCCTCTATCTCTTTTTCTGTGATAGTTACTTTATCTGTATAATCTTTTGGGTCAAAGGTCATATAGAACATATCAACACTGCCTTTTTCGTCTACATAGGCCTTCCAGAGTTCATCATCTTTTATAAAGACCCCATTGTCTATGATGATATTTATAAATCTTGATGTAATAATGGACACCCTCTCAGCCTCTTCAAATCTCTTTGGATCAAGGTTGTGTCTTTTTAATATCTCTTCATATACTTTTTGGCTAAACTTGCCGTCCCTCTTAAAGGCATTAATACCTGTTATGTAATCATTGAGTTCTTTCTCATATACATGGATGCCCATTTTTTTTGCATTTATGAGCATTACATATTTATCTATCAATTCATCCATAACCTTTTCCTTGATCTTTAGCGACTTCAGGACACTGTCGTCAAGGCTATCCTTGTATAAAATTTTGTAGATATTGAGGAATTTATTATAGGTCTCTGTGTATTCTGTATAATAGACCTTATATGGGCCTACCTCTGCCACAACCTTTTCCCTTTCCCTGAAAGAACCTACACCCCAGAATATAAAGACAATTATGATAACCCCGAATAGAGCCTTTATCAAAAAACCTGTTGCATGCCTTCTCATGAATTTTAACATTCTTTCACCCTACCTTATTGATTTTGAAACTCTAAAATAGTATATTAAGACAGCTTTTTCAATAATTTTAATCCATAATGAAAATGAAGGGATGAAAATAAATGTTTGAATCATTATTAGGCATCATGTCAAAAGACCTGGCCATTGATCTCGGGACAGCAAATACACTTGTCTATGTAAAAGGAAGGGGCATAGTATCCAATGAACCATCAGTTGTGGCTGTCCACAGGGATTCAAAGGGTGCCAAAAAGGTAATAGCTGTCGGGGAAGAGGCAAAAAAGATGCTTGGCAAGACCCCTGGAAATATAACAGCTATCAGACCCCTCAAAGACGGTGTAATAGCAGATTTTGAGATCACAGAGGCAATGTTGAAATATTTTATCCAGCGCATCCATAATAAAAAATCCTATGCAAGGCCGAGGATAGTAATATCTATACCGTCAGGGATAACACCTGTGGAAAAAAGGGCAGTCAAAGAATCTGCTGAGTCTGCCGGTGCAAGGGAGGTATATCTGATTGAAGAACCTATGGCAGCAGCCATTGGTGTTGGTCTCCCTATTACAGAGCCAAGTGGGAATATGATAGTGGATATAGGCGGTGGTACAACAGAAGTGGCTGTAATAAGCCTTGCCGGTATTGTATACTGTAACTCTGTAAGAGTGGCCGGGGATAAGATAGATGAGGCGATAATACAATATGTGAAAAGAAAGTATAACCTCCTAATAGGTGAAAGGACAGCAGAACTCATTAAGATACAGGTAGGGTCAGCATATCCCAGCCCAGATGAAGAAGAACTGGTTATGGAGATTAAAGGAAGGGATCTTGTAGGAGGCATTCCCAAAACACTTGAGATCTCTTCAAAAGAGGTAAGGGAGGCCATAACTGAACCTGTAAATGCTATTGTAGAGGCAGTGAGGATAGCCCTCGAGAGGACCCCACCTGAATTAGCCTCTGATATAGTGGACAAAGGGATTGTTATAAGCGGTGGCGGTGCATTACTGAGAAACCTTGACCTCCTTATAAAAGAGGTCACAAGACTCCCTGTAATCATTGCAGAGAACCCCCTCACTGCCGTTGTAGAGGGCTCTGGTAAGGCCCTTGATGAAGTAAGTTTATTAAAAGAGATCGCAACATATTTTTAACGCATAGAAATTGAAGAGACCTTTAGTCATTATCATTACTGCAACCTTGATACTCATTATCTCCTTTTTTATCTACACAGGGACGCCTATTTTTATAAATAATTACTCAAAAATAAAGGTCTTTTGTGGTGAATTAACAGGGCCTGCATTAAAAATACTCAGCAAGCCTGCTGTGGGTATTAAATATATATTTAACACCTATATAAATCTCATAGATGCAAAAAAAGAAAACTATGCCTTGAAAAAAAAGATAGATGAACTACAACTCGAAAACCAGAAGATACCTGAGTTAGAACATGAAAACAGAAGACTCAAGACGATTTTAAAGCTTACAGAGTCAAATCCAGGCGCATCAGTGATTGCAAGGGTAATAGGAGAGGACCTGAAAAATTGGTTTAAGTGTATCATCATAGATAAGGGAAGGGATCTGGGCATAAAGGAAAAGATGCCTGTTATTACACCAAAAGGGATTGTAGGACAGGTTGTAGAGGTGAATAAATGGCATTCTAAGGTAATGGTTATAAATGATACAAACTCGTCTGTAGATGTAAATATAGAGGGCAGGGATACAAGAGGAATAATTGAAGGCACAGGACATACTGTATTGAAATTAAAATATATAACAAAGAATGATGAGGTAGAGGTAGGAGATAGACTTGTCACATCTGGTAAGGACACCATCTATCCAAAGGGTGTACCCACAGGTATTATAATTGCTATAGATAAAAGCAAGGCAGGGATTTTTTACGATATAGATGTAATGCCCTATAACAACTACAAGAGGCTCGAAGAGGTAATAGTCTTAAAAAAGAGATGAAGGTATCTGTATTTATAATAATAGGTTTTTTGTTCGCCATCATTGAGTCTTCCCTTTTGTCTCTTATACCTGCAGAATTTTTAAAGCCTGATGTCACAATCCCCTTTGTGGTCTATAATGTCTTTTTTCTTTCACCTCTGGAAGCCCTTGTGGGCTCTGTTGCCATGGGCTTGATCCAGGAGATCCTCTCCAATTCCCCTGGAGGCGCTATGATATTTACAAAGATAATCATATTCCTCATTGCCTTATTTTTTAAGAATAAGCTATACATAAACTCAAGATACAGCTTTTCATATATATGCTCAGGGGCTGTTATATGTGAATCCTTTATTTATCCGCTTCTTATGTGGCTATCAAGGGGCGAATCAGGGAACGCCTTAAATATACTGGTTTTTATGATTCCTAATGCTGTTTTTACAGGTTTTGTATCTATTTTTATATTCTCCTTGATAGGATATCTGAACAAAAGGTACCTAATAAGGGAATAAAAGTGTTTTAGGTTGGAAGGGCAATATTGGAACATTTTATCAAAGATAGCAACACAGTAGTAGACAGTAAATACATTTGGTCTAAGCGTATACTTATATTAATCTTAATAATACTCCTTGTGAGGCTCTGGGACCTCCAGATAATGAGGGGTCAAGAGATGAAGAGGCTATCAGAACAGAACCGCATAAGGGTAAAAAAGGTTGTAGCACCAAGGGGTGTAATCTATGACAAGAAAGGCAGGATACTTGCTGATACAAGACCTTCTTTTAATATATACATAACCCATGAAGATATTAAAAATTTTGACCAGACCATAGATGGCCTTGCCTCGCTTTTAAAAATAAATAAGGAAGAGATAATGGAAAAATTAGAGGCCTCCAAAGGTCTACCTCCATCCTTTCCTGTGAAGATAAAATCAGATGTTTCAATGGATGATGTAGCAAAGATTGAGGCAAACAGGGTATACCTGCCTGGTGTGAGTATCCATATAGAGCCAAAGAGGTTTTATCATTACGGAAAGATGTTTGCCCATATGATTGGTTATGTATCAGAGATAAGCGATGAGGAGCTCAAAAAAAAGGAATATAGAGACTATTCACCAGGGGACTATATTGGTAAATATGGCCTAGAGAAATCATACGAGGCATATCTTAGGGGGGTTGATGGCGAGAAGCGGGTTGAGGTGGATTCAAGGGGCAGGGAGGTAAGGACACTTGAACAAAAAGACCCTATACCTGGAAACAGCGTATACCTTAATGTAGACCTAGATATCCAGGCTGTTATAGACAAGGCTCTTGAAAACAAAAGAGGAGGCTGTATTGCTGTTGACCCAAATACTGGTGGCGTAATAGCATTGGTGAGTAGACCTGCCTTTGATCCAAATAAATTTGCCTCAGGAATAAAAAAACAAGATTGGCAGGCCATAGCCCTTGATAAGACCCATCCCCTCCAGAACAGGGTTATCCAGGGGAGATATCCCCCTGGTTCTACATTCAAGATAGTAACTGCCATAAAAGGGCTTGAATTAGGCATAATCAATGATAAAACAACCTTTTCATGTAAAGGAGGATTCCCTTATGGACGAAGGGTATTCAGGTGCTGGAAGAAGGGTGGACACGGATCTGTAAATATTCATAAGGCCATTGTGGAGTCCTGCGATGTGTATTTCTATAATCTCGGTCTTAGATTGGGGGTAGATAGGATCCATGAGATGTCTGATATGATTGGCCTTGGAAGGGCCACAGGGATTGATCTGCCTGGTGAAAAAGATGGCCTTGTTCCCTCTACAGAGTAGAAAAAAAAGACCTTTGGCCAGCCATGGTTTGAGGGAGAGACAGTCTCAGTAGCCATAGGACAAGGCGCAGTATGGCTTACACCTGTCTCTTATACACATCTGACGCTGCCGACGA
>JAOAHW010000107.1 GCA_026415015.1 Syntrophorhabdaceae bacterium | reverse complement strand
ACCCTGTATCCATTGTATCGGACATTGGGGAAGCGATAGCACTCCTCATAGACATAGAATGGAATAGATGTGGCAATTGGGCCTGTGGAGCTATATGCACCACCATCATAGATGACCTTATAGTCCTTTGCCACTATTGTCCCATCCTTTTTCATCCCTGTCTTTACCGTGGCAATTATATCGTGGACCTGCCTTGAGCTTGTGGCATTCTCCTCCCTTGAGAGGACGAGCTTTACAGGTCTGCCTGCCTTTATAGACAGAAGGGATGCCACAAGGTCTCCTGGCGCCACCTCTGACCTACCACCAAAGGCACCCCCTGAGTTTATATGGCGGACCCTCACCCTGTTTAGAGGGATCTTCAGAAGGTTTGATAGTGCCTTGGCACGGACATGGGGTCCTGCATTAGGCATCCAGAGGTCAAGATAACCATTGGCATACGAGGCAACTACTGCATAGGGTTCCATCATGGCATATGCCTCGCCTGCTGCCCTGAATGTATCCTCCCTCACAAGGTATGCCTTTGCCATGGCCTTGTCTACCTCGCCTACATCTATATGGACATGGATGTTTATGTTGTTTTTATATTCGTTGTGTATCTGTGGTGCCCCTTCCTTCATGGATTCAATAGGGTCAAATACAGCATCAAGGGGCTCATATTCTACTTTGATACGGGAGAGCGCCTCAATGGCTGTCTCTTCATCTATAGCTGCCACTGCTGCCACATCCTCACCAATATATCTTACCTTGTCTGTGGGAAGCATGGCGTGGTCCTGAGTGTAACGGAATACACCCCATTTTACACCAAATGCATCAAAGCCACTTATTGCTGCCTTGACACCTGGGACCTTTAATGCACCACTTACATCAATACTTATTATCTTTGCATGGGGGTAAGGGCTTCTTAATACCTTTGCATAGAGCATCCCTGGTAGCTTCAGGTCAGCAGTGTACAGGGCACCGCCTGTTACCTTGGCATAAGAGTCGCTCCTTACAACACTCTTGCCCACAATCTTTAGATTTTCATCCATCTATACCTCCTGGAGATTTTTCTATCCTTTCTTTGCCTTCAAAGCAGCAAGCACCTTTTCGGGTGTTATTGGCAGGTCTTTAATGCGAACCCCTATTGCATCATATATGGCATTGGCAATGGCTGGTGCTGTGGGGACAAGACCTGGCTCACCTATGCCTTTTGCACCAAAAGGACCATCCTTTTCATCTGTCTCAACTATGACAGGCTGTATAGGTGGCACATCTTTCACAGTGGGTATCTTGTAATCAAGGAAATTACCGTTCATAAGCCTGCCATTCTGATAGACCATCTTCTCGCCAAGGGCATAACCGATACCCTGGAGGCCTCCACCGTATATCTGGCCCTCAAGGAGTAAGGGGTTTATGGCCTTGCCTACATCATGGGCAGCCACATAGTTTAATATCTTTACCTTTCCTGTCTCTTTGTCTACCTCTACCTCTACGCCATGGGCGCCATAGGCATAGGAGACAGAGAGATTACCCTTGAATTCCTTGTCAAAATTCTCATTGGCAGGGTCATAGAAGTATTCTGCCATGAGCATCTTGCCCCCAAGGGTATAGTGTATCTTTCTTAAGGCCTTACCAAGGGGTGTGCTCTTGTCTTTGTTTTTTATAGAGAATACTATCCCGTCTTTTATGTCAAGGTCTTTTGGGTCTTCCTCAAGGATCTTGCCTGCTGCCTCAAGTATCTGTTCCCTTATCTTTCTGGCAGCACCCAGGGCAGCATTACCTGCCACAAAGGTGGTTCTACTTGCATGGACACCCACATCCCAGGGACAGATATCAGTGTCATTATTGATCACATTTACATCCTCTATGGGTATGCCTATTACCTCGGCGACTATCTGGGCAATCACAGTATCTGAACCCTGTCCTATGTCGCTTGCACCTGTGAAGACATCTACCTTGCCGAAGTCATCCATCTTTATAATGGTACCACATCCATCTGATTTATATACACGGGCACCACCACCAACATGGATAAGAGAGGCCATACCTACACCCCTTCCATTGTCTTTTCCTCTTTTTTCTTTCCAGTTAAGCCTCTTTGATACCTCTTCTATACACTCCTTCATCCCGCATGATGTGATCTTAAATCTCTGTGGTGTTATCTCGCCTGGTTCATTGGCATTTATCCTTCTTAACTCCAGAGGGTCGATACCTGCCTTTTCAGCAAGCTGGTCAAGGCTTGACTCTATGGCAAAGGTGGCCTGGGGGTTACCATATCCCCTCATGGCCTGACAGTATGTGTTGTTAGTGTAAACACACTTGGCTGTATA
>JAOAHW010000062.1 GCA_026415015.1 Syntrophorhabdaceae bacterium | reverse complement strand
CCGTGTATGTATGCGCCCTGGGCCATGCCTACTATAGAGACACCGCCTATCCATGTCCCTGCAATAAGGACAGATATAAAGGGGACAGACAAACCCCTTGATGCCACAAGGTATGCCTCTGAAGACCTTGACCTCCTTGTTACATATGCACCTGTTAACCAGAGGAGGCATATATAGCCGAATATGGAAAATAGATATGCCCCTTGCATTATCTCTTCCTAAAAAAGGCATCCAGCCTCTCTTTGAATAATGAATCTGCTGCAAGCTCTGATACATACTGTTTTTCCTTGTCAAGATGGTCATGAAGACCAAAGAAACAGGAATGGTTTACCAGGTCTTTAAATCTCCCTATGGTCTCCATAGGCAGTGCCTTTAGTTCATTTATTATTGACTGGAGCCTCTCTTCAAGTTCATCCTCTTCACAGACAAAATTTACAAGCCCCATTTCCTTTGCCTCTTTCATATCTATATTCCGTGATAACAGGTAGAGTTCATTAAACCTCTTTGCACCTATCAGCCTTGGTAAAAATATGCTTCCTCCTCCGTCAGGGGTTAACCCTATCCTCCTGTAACCCATATTCATTATTGAGTTTTTTGTTGCCAGTGTAATATCACAGGCAAGGGCAAGGCCTATCCCTGCGCCTACTGCCACACCCTCTATAACAGAGATGACTATTGCATCTATCTCCCTTATTATCTTTATACCCTTATGGAGGGTCTCTGCCATAGCATCGATCCTTGTGCCAGGGTCTGCGCTTTCTCTAAACTCAACAAGGTCACCTCCTGCACAGAATGCCTTTCCTGAGCCCCTTATGATAACTATATTTGCCTTTTCCTCTCTGGCTTTCTCAAGGGCCTTTAAAAGGCCTACAAGCAGCCCTGTATCCATGGCATTTTTTCTGTCAGGTCTGTTTAGGGTTATGGTAAATACATTATCCTGAAATGATGCTAATACTTCATCCATGACCTTCCTCCTGAATTTTTTTCATTCTATCTCAAAGACTGTGCCCACAGAGGCATAGAATGAATTTTCACCAAAATATTCTTTTATTTTAAAACCTGCCTCTATGCCTGTACAGTGGGAAAGCCCTATTTTATCAATTTTAAAATCTTTTAATGCCTCCATAGATTTATCAAACTGTTCATGGCCTACAAGACCCAGATGAGTACCTCCTATTACAGCATAAAAACTATCTATTTTTAATCTGCTTGCCACATGCTGTAGGGTATTTATGATGCCTGCATGGGCACAACCAAGGAGAACCACAATGCCTTTTTTTGTAGAGAATACAAGTGCCTGGTCATCCCACAGAGGGTCTTTAACAAAATCCTCTCCTGATTTTAAAGATAAGCGGGCATCACCTACTTCATAATCATTTTTTCTCTGAACCTCACCAGTGAGATACATACCTCTTTCAACTTCTTGAAATTCCTTTGAAAATTTAAAGACAGCGCCTTTTGACTCGAGTAATATTTGCCTGTGCGGGATACCTATAAATCTCTTTTCTTGCTTGAACTGCTCTTTTGATACAGCATATTTTTCATCAAACACAGCAGGGTGGCAATATACATCTATTTCACCTGTCCTGGATAAGACCTGAACAAGACCGCCTGTATGGTCATAGTGTCCATGACTTAACATGACCTTTTTTATTTTTTTAAGGTCTTTTTGAAAGGTATCTGCGTTGTGCAGTATGCCTATACCAGAGCCTGTATCAAATAGGTAACTGCCATGGTCAGTTTCTATATACACTGCAAACCCGTGTTCACCTATGCCTGCAAGATTAGCCACCACATTTTCACATAACACAGTGAGTCTAAGATGCTCTATTTTGTCCATACCTCACCTCCCCACGTCTATATTTATGTTTAAATATTTGCAGGGAATTTTCAATTAAAAAATGATAAAATTAAATGACTTTGAAAAGCTATAGTCGAGTCTGTCAGTATGAAAGGGGAGGTAAATATGGATATTGAGATAAAAGAAAGGTTTATTTCATTGTGGACAAAATATTTTAATGGTGCCCCTCTACCAGTTGTCTTTTTCTATACTGATACTGATAGGACAGCACAGAGGGTAAGACCCCCAAAGGCAGAACACAGATGCATCCTTGCAGACATATTCAGGGTGGTAAAAGGGAAATCCCTTGCCTTTGGAGAAGATTCATTTGGATGTTTTGGCGGGAGAAAATATCTTGGTTATGGAGATGGCTTTATGCCAGATTTTGAATATTTTCTTTCCTGTGGTATACCAGGAAAGATAGAGGGTGAACGCTATAAGAAGACACCTGAATTAGTTAAGTCTTATATGAAAGATGTCCCTTCCTTCAAGGCACCATCTAAATTTATTGTATTTAAAAGATGGGATCTCCTTGAACCTGATGATGAACCTGAAGTTGTTATATTTTTTGCCCAGTTAGATATTGTCTCCGGGCTTTTTACCCTAACAAACTTTGACAGAGATGACTTAAATGGGGTCATAACACCTTTTGGTGCAGGCTGCGCCACCATTGTGCTCTATCCTTATTTAGAGAAGACATCAAAAAATCCAAGGGCTATAATGGGCATGTTTGATGTATCTGCAAGACCGTGTATCCCATCGAATACTTTCAGTTTTAGTGTCCCTATGAACAGGTTTGTGCAAATGATAAATAACATGGAGGAGAGTTTTCTCACCACAGCAAGTTGGGCAAAGGTTAAGAAGAGAATAAAAAATGACCTGAAGATCTCAAAGAAATGAAGGCAGTAATAGATGTCCACTATAGCAAAGACAGATCTATTGCCGCTTGTGTTGTTTTTAAACAGTGGCAGGACAGTATCCCATTTGATTTTAAAAGGATAATCCTGCCACCTGCTGAAGACTACTATCCTGGGCAATTCTATAGAAGGGAATTGCCTTGCCTCCTCTCTGTCCTTGAAAAAACAGGGTATCTTCTTGAAACTATAATAATAGATGGCTATGTCCATTTGAAAAAGGGAAAAGGACTTGGCATGTATCTATTTGAATCGCTACCCTATGTTTCCAATATTATCGGTGTTGCAAAAAACCCTCTAAAGATAGCCCATCAATTTACGCCAATTATGCGCGGCAAAAGCAGAAGACCCCTTTTTATATCATCCATAGGCTGTTCTATTGAATATGCAGTAAATTCAATAGTTTCAATGCATGGAGACTTCAGGATACCCACACTCTTAAAAATAGCAGATGCCTTGACAAGAGGTGAGGCCCATATATACTAACCTTTCATAATCATTCAAGAAAAATATAGGATAAAGGACTTGACTATTTGCATGGATGGGAATTATATTGATAATGTAAAAATTTTCTGGAGGTTTTAGTATGCCAATCTATGAATACAAATGTGAATCATGCGGAAAATACTTTGAAATCTTTCAGAAAATAAGTGACCCACCATTGACAGAGTGTAAATTCTGTAAAGGCAGGCTAAATAAGCTTATATCTAACTGTGCATTTCACCTCAAGGGAAATGGTTGGTATGTAACTGACTATAAAAGGCCTGTTGACTCTACAGGAAAGACAGCCAAACCAGCAAACGGCAATGGAGATGGAAATGGTAAGCACTCTGCCCCAGAGTCTATAGCCACCTCTGAGACAAAGGCAAGTTCAGAGACAAAGACATCAGAGACATAATTATATAAAACAATAAACAGGAGAAGGCGATGAATATAGGTGATAAGGTAAGGTTTCCTTTTGCAAAGAAAGAGATGGAAGGTACTGTTGAGAAGGTATTTGAAAAGACAGTCTATATAAAGGCGGATTTTCCAAGACAAAAGAATAAGATAATAAAGAGAAAGATAAAGGATGTAAAGGCATAGGATAGAGAGCGTCTCTATCTTCTGCCCCTGCAGACTTTAATACATAGACCGCATATATGATGCCCTAAGTTTCTTTTATTTTTAAAATGGTTTAGCATATCATAGCAGCTCAAATGGTCAAAGGAAGCAGGGTCCTCCTTTACTGCACCTGCAGGACATACATCCATACATGCCCTGCACCCTCCGCATGAAAAGTCTTTTTTTTCATTTTCTTTTAAGGGCATATCTGTCAGGACTGTATTATACCTCACATAGGCACCATATAAAGGATGGATGAGCAGGTTGTTTCTACCTATCCATCCTATACCTGATATAACACCAATCTTTTTATGGGAGATATGTGCCTTCTGGTTTCTCCAGTCAACAAGCTGCGAGGCAGCAAATGGGAGGGCATTGTATCCCATCTCCTCTATCTTATTTGAGAGGAGATAGGCTACCATATCGAGCCTGTAGTTGAGCTGTCTATAGTGATGGAGATAGAGTTGGTTAGGCCCGTCTATCACTGTATCCATGACAGCCTTTGATAAAACAAGACCAAAAGAGATAGCATAGGGAAGCCTGTCTTTTATGGCATTGTCTATCTGGACAAGGTCAATATCATACAGGGACATATGACCTATGCCATATATATCTATATCAAACCCCTTAAACCATCCCTCAATGATTCTGTTATTATCCTCCAAGATACCTCCCTGTCTATGCAAGAGACCTTTATAAGGGGTCTCTTTTAAATAATCCCCTGTTTCTTAAAATGGATTATAAGTGCTGTTATAGCAGCAGGGGTGACCCCTGGTATACGGGATGCCTGGCCAAGGGATATAGGTTTTATCCTTGTGAGCTTCTCAATAATCTCCCTTGAGAGCCCTGACACCTCATGGTATCTCATATCCTGGGGTATCTTTTTATCCTCAAGCCTTTTTGCCCTGTTTATCATCTCAATCTGTCTGTCTTTATAGCCGTGATATTTTACATTGAGCTCCACCTGATAGGCTATGTCTTCTTCTATTTTTTGGAGCCTTTCCTCTATCTTTTTTAGATGGTCTATGGTGATACCTGGTTTTTTAAGGAGGTCTTCCAGGGTCACTGGGTTTTTAATATTACCTAATCCCATATCCTTTAGCATCTGTTCAGTCTGTCTTGTAGGCCTTAATCTCACTGACCTCAATATGTCATGGGTCTTATCTATCTTTTTCTTCTTTTTCACCACCATATCATATCTTTTCCTGCTTACAAGACCTATGGCATAACCTTTTTCTGTAAGGCGGAGGTCTGCATTATCCTCCCTTAGAAGCAGCCTGTTCTCTGCCCTGGAGGTAAACATCCTGTATGGTTCATCCACACCCTTTGTAACGA
>JAOAHW010000047.1 GCA_026415015.1 Syntrophorhabdaceae bacterium | reverse complement strand
ATGGAGAAGGAGTATTTCTCCCCGCCTGTCTATTTCAGCCACAGCCTTTAAATTTTCAGGCTCATTGTCCACAAAGGCAAAGACCTTGTAGCCAAGTTTTTGAAAGTATTCTATACCCCTCTTTTTTATATGAGGAATATTACCGTCTAGACCCATATTATTCATAAATAAGAGTCTATTGCTGAATTGAACGCCCTGGTCTTTTCCGAGAAGGTTTAATGATGAGAGGGTTTTAAAACGAAGTGACTCAGGCCTTCCAGTATTAAGTCCCACAAAAGTATTAGATTGCATCTGAAACCACTTTATTATCTCAAAGACCCCTCTGTAAGGTTTATTTGCCTTTTTTATGGTAAGGGTAGAGAGAAACATATTTTCATAATAGGACAGGATATATCTCTGGTCTTCATAAGATATGGAGAGCCTGTTGAGAAGCAACCTCAGATGTGCCTCATGGAAATCTATATCAGATATCTTAATTTTAGTGAAATATTCTGTTCCATGGTCTTTATCAAATTGCCTTAGGACATAGTGGATGATAAATCTCATATCAAGGATTGTGCCGTCGATATCAAACACTATGATCAACCTTTCGTTTTCATATCTATCCCTTATTTTTTTATAATGTAGGCCAAGATATTCCATCCAGTGTTTCATTCTCACCTCTACAGAGAAAATTTTCAGAATTTTAAGATGTTAATGTTAAAGAAAAATGAATTTTTTTTGAAATTTTGGTTAATTTAAGTCCTTTCCACTGATTTTTTTATACAGAGATATTGTTTGGGTTTGAAGGCCTATGACATGACCAGCCATAGCCCTTTGGATAAACCAATTTAAGGCCTTTTAAAAAGGCATGATTTAACGAAAAATTTATTTATTTTTAATTAAATATTAACACTTGGTCTATACACTACCCTACAACAAGCAAAGGTTTGATATAAAGGGATTCTATGGGGCTACCTGCTTTAAGAAACTTTAGATATACACTACTTCCAACTTCTGACACTGAATATCTAATAGACCTTTTATCAGTAATGTCTTTGGATAAAAAATCCCATGACGGCCTTATTGAGTCAATACCTTTTTCTATTGGCGATGTCACTGCAGGCGTTGAAAATGAATTCCAGACCGTTGTTGTAGGGGACAGTAAAAATGTAGACCTGCCTGTAGAGATTGCTGAATCAAGCTATTATAAAGACATTGCGAGAAGGATAAAATCAGGTGATACTTCAAAAAGGATCATATCAGAGTTAGACAAATATCTCCAAAGCAATCATGAAAAGGTCTGGGAAAATAGCTGGGTTAGATTTCCCAGAAAGATTCTCGGTCATAAACTCGATTTAATACTTGAACACGACCTGAGCTATGACAAAACCAAGCCATTGGAGGGAAAAAGGAATGATCTAAATAAATTTATAAAATGGATAGACAAAGAAGAATATCTCAGGTTACCTGTAAGCTATATCCTAAAGCTGAGCCTTGCAGATGTCTCTATCTGTGACGATAATGTCCCAAGCTTAATAAAATCAACAGGAAAAAGGATGCTCTCCCATTTTATAAATGACAACACCTCACCTGAGATACTTTCATTTGCCCCTGTTCATATAGACAGGACAAACGGGTTAGGCTACGGTGCTGCCAGGGAGATGCTGAAGCGTTACTTTTTAACCCAGCTACTTATCATGTATGCAAATAAACGGTTTGGTATTAATGAGCATGGCCAGCATATATATCTATATCTCTCATCCCATCCACCTATAAGGCAGAAAAAATTAAACAACATCATTTCAGATTATGCCTATAGGGAATTATTTATGAACCCTTGTCTTTCGGGCTGGGATAAAGGGGAAGAGAAATTTCATTATATGGAGCTCTGCCATCAGGTTCTTTCAAGGAGCCATCTCAATACTATATCAAAACTAAAAGAAGCAGGTATTATTACAAGAAATCTTATAGTGCTTCCCAATATATCCAATATCTCCCTTGCCAATAACGGCACCCATATAAGTATAGGCAGTAAAAAGCTTACGAATCTTCTTGCCAATCCCTGCTCAGGCTTTGGAAAAGCAGATGAAAAATACATTGGTGACCTTGTTATAAAGATAATGGAACACTTTTTGCCGCTTTTTGTGGGAACCTATTCAGCCTCTCCATACAGGATAGATTTTTGGGATTTCCACCCAGAAAAGGCATTGGGTTTTTTACCTCATGAACTCGATTATACCCATCTCCGTATGATATGGAGGAGATGGAAGAAAAAGGCTCATATTAAGGTCTTTGGTCAATCCATTACCCCCTTTGGACCTATCTGGTTTGATAAATTTTTAAGCATTCTCTTGGGTTTAAAAGGAGATTTTGTTATTGATTTTCGTCTTATTGATTACCTTGTTTGTCTTTTATCTACTGAACAGAATCCTGGTCTCGATGGAACCATGGATAATGACAAAAGGCTCAAGAAAGACCTGGCTACCCTTGGGGTCTTTGACTCCAACATGTCTCTATATCTCCTCTATAGATTAAGAGAATACAGTTCAAAGGGCTTCACAGGCTTTGAAGGACGCTATTACAGTCTTTTTGAGAGTATTTTAAATGATATGGGAGAGGCAGTAAGTCTACAGGTGCTCATCACTGCCCTTGCCTATAAATACATATTGATTGAGGGCATTACCCATAAACACATCCCTGATGACCCCACAATAGAAAGCGAGCGCAGGCAGATTTTTTTTGGCACTGCCATTGGGATACCTACATTCTATATAGAAAAGGACACACAAAATAAGTTCATGGCAAAGATACTCAAGCATACTGCAAACACCCGCTTTAGCAGACGCTATCCAGGATACATAAGGATCTATGGCAGAGAATACAATAAGGCCCTGTTAAAAATAATAATGGATGATGCAAAGGACTTGATGGAGATTATGGGTCTTGAAGATACTATCTTGTCATTAAAAAATAGAATCGAACATCCTGAGATCTATTCTGCCGGCGCCAAGATCACCCAAGGTATCTTGAGAGGAAAGAAAAGTCCTTTTAAGGTCTCTGGTGATGAATTCAATATCGAGGCAGAAAGATACTACAGAAATACTTTAAGAAAAAAACATCTTGAAGAGGCTTACTCTGTAGTGCTTGATGAATTTAAGAAAATGGACTCCCATCTATTGTGTAATGGCTGTATCTTCAGGGATTCTTTACAATCTATTCTCCATGATCAATCGTCTACTCTTTTTTTGGTGAAGAGAAAAAAGGACCTCTTTGATGAGACCATATCAGAGAGAGACCTAAAAAAGCTCATACAACTCCTTATTTTAACCACCCATAATGATATAAAAGAATTCGAGGCAAAAAACAAAACACCATGAATGGAAAAAGACCAATGCATCAGTTTATAGACCGCAATACACAGGAAGTTAAAAGTGAGATCCTTTACGGTGATAAGATAATAAGATTTTTATATTCCCGGGCAAGGGAGAGGTCATCATTAATCTATAAGATGTTAAACTCCAGCAGGTTGTGTAGTATCCTTGGTTTTTTCTATTATGATTCTTTTATCGGTTCAAAGATAACCAGGACAAAGGCTTTTATGGATAAACTGGGTATAGATTATACTGAGTGTTTAGACCCGCCTAAACTGCTCAATACCCCCAGGAAGATCTTTGAGAGAAAGATACGCTACTGGGACATAAGGCCTATGCCTGAAGGAGAGGATTGCGTAGTAGCGCCCGCTGACTCTAAGGTTCATGTGGGTTCATCTATCCAGACAAGACTTTTTTATATAAAGGACAAATTTTTTCAATATAAGGAGCTAATAGGTGCCAATAAAGGCAAATGGATAAAGGCCTTTAGAGGCGGTGATTTTGCCGTATTCAGACTTACCCCTGATAAATATCACTATAACCATATGCCTGTATCGGGTGTTGTAAGGGATTTTTATAGTATAGATGGCGGTTATCAATCCTGTCATCCAGAGGCACTGGTGACACTGTGCACCCCATATTCAAAAAATAGGCGATTCATAACCATCATTGATACAGATGTAAAAGGCGGTACCCATATTGGGCTCGTTGCCATGATTGAGGTTGCTGCCCTTCTTATTGGTGATGTAATACAGTGTTACAGCGAAACAAGATATGATAGTCCCCAAAAGATAATACCTAATATGTTTTTGAAAAAGGGGCAGCCAAAGAGTCTCTTTAGACCCGGCAGTTCAACTGTTATTCTCCTCTTCCAGAGAGACATGGTTGCCTTTTCTCCTGATATTATAGAGAACAATTCAAGGGATGATGTAATTAGTGTTTTTTCAAGGGCCTTAGGGATACCCATTGTGGAGACAGAGGTAAAGGTCAGGTCCCTCATAGGAAAGGCAAGTAAAAAAATCATTAGTTCATAGGGTGTTAGACAATAAAATGGCCGATGAGATATTTATTGTTTTATTTTTTCTATCCTGCCTGTTTGTTCAAGTTTGGGCCTTTAAAAATCTACCCCATGAGAGATGGCAGATCCTTGCCTCTCTGCCAAGGAAAAAAATCCTGGATGAAAGATGGTCAGGGGTTAATATAACTTTCTATGGCCTTTTTATTGCAATAGCATATACCTCTGCCATTTCTTTGTTCTTTTTTCTCCTTGGTGCCATTGATTTGAATCTTTTTGTGGGCCTTTTAATAAGCGGCTCAATAGGGTTAATATGCATACCTGCCTCAAGGATAATAGCAAGAATAGTAGAAAAGAAAAAACATACATTCACAGTAGGAGGGGCATCTTTTACAGGCATGATAATAGCACCATGGATATTACTCATGCTTACAAGCCTAAATATGCCTTTTTTAAAGATCGAGAAACCACTGGTGGTTCCCATACTATCTGCCCTTGTTATTGCCTATGCCTTGGGAGAGGGCATGGGAAGGCTTGCCTGTATCAGTTTTGGTTGCTGTTATGGAAGGCCTGTGAAATCCTGTGGACCAATCATTAAAAGGATATTCACAAGATATGCCTTTGTCTTTACAGGCAAAACAAAAAAGGCTGCATATGCCCATGGCTATGAAAACGAGAGGCTCGTGCCCATCCAGGCCTTGACCTCATTGATTTATGTCTCTTCTTCAATGTGTGGGGCATATCTATTTCTAAAGGGCCACTATTACATTTCTTTTTTAGGCATTATTATTATGGTGCAACTCTGGAGGGTTCTGTCTGAATTTCTAAGGGCTGACTATAGGGGTGATGCAAAGTTTACAGTGTATCAGGTGATGAGTCTTATGGGCTTGGCATATGTTTTAATGAGTGTTTTAATTTTACCTGAGCCAATATCTAATTTACCGGATTTAAAAAAAGGTATTATACACATATGGGATCCCTTTTTTCTTTTATCTTTGAATATACTCTGGTGGACGCTATTTATTATCTTTGGAAAGAGTACTGTTACAGCATCAGATATCAATTTGTATGTTGCAAAGGAAAATATATAGCAGGTTTTGATGAGTGGTATAGAAGGGTTCAATAAAATTTAAAGGCTATCTATGACTTATATGAAAGACCTTTTCAAGGCATTGCGAAGGTCTTCAGGAGGTAACATAAATGATCGGGCGTTATATAAAATCTATTATATATTCTTTTGTGCTTTTTTTGATTTTTTATCCATGCCTTTGTTTTGCAAAAGATATAGAACTCACAGGTAAAGGTGCAACATTCCCACTTCCGTTTTATCTCAAGGCATTCGGTCATTATCAAAAACACTATAAAACCAAAATTAATTATGTTGGTGTAGGCTCAGGCGAAGGACTTAAGGCGTTGAGCTCAAAGACTATAGATTTTGCAGGGACAGATTTTATAAGGGTAGATGGTTTTCCTGAAAACATTAATGAACTGATCTATATACCTACCTGCATCGGTGCTGTGGTGGTTATATATAATCTTACAGACAACCCAAATGTTAAATTTACCCCTGAGATAATATCAGATATTTTTTTAGGCAAGATTACGAGATGGGATGACCCAAAGTTGAGATGTATCAATAAAGATATTAAACTGCCTGAACTCCCTATTACTGTGGTTAGACGTTTAGATAGAAGTGGAACTACTTATGTGTTTTCAGAATTTTTAAGTAGACACAGTGAGATGTGGAGAAAAAATGTGGGTATTAAAAATATACTTACAGGCCTGCCTGGCCTTGAAGCAAAAGGCAACCCAGGGGTTGCAGGATTGGTTAAACAGAAAAGCGGTTCCATAGGTTATGTAGAACTGGTATATGCCCTTGCCAATAGACTTCCTACAGGGCATATAATGAACAGGTCAGGGAGATTCATCGAGCCCTCTGTAGTGAGCATCAAAAAGGCAGTAGAAGGCTATACCCAGGAAAAAGAGCTTACGACCCTCATTGAGGCTATAAACCCTGATGGGTATCCTATAAGTTGTTTTACCTTCATTGCTGTCCTGAGAGAGCAAAGCTATTATGGAAGAGATCTCCAAAGGGCTGTGGAGCTTGTAAAAATGTTGAAATGGCTTATAGGCGATGGTCAACAATACGGAGAGGCGCTACACTACGTGTCATTGCCTTCTAATATTCAAGAGACAGCCCGTAAATCCCTTGAACAGATAACATACAAGGGAAACCCTTTATTGTTACACATTAAATAACCTTTTCCATTAACGGAGAAAAAAGATGATCAATATAAGAAATCTTTCAGTGGGGACGAGGCTCGGGGTTGGTTTTGGAGTCCTTGTAGCTACAATATTATTTGTTGTAGTTATGGCATTAATGAATATGCAATTCAGCATCAAAAGACTCAGTAATATTATAGAGAACAACAATAGAAAGGTTGCATATGCCAATACCATTGACCATGCAGTCCACATAATGAATGACGCGGTAAATAATATTCTCCAGAGTAGGTCAAGCCAACAGTGGGACCTTGAAAATATAAGGCTCCTCACTGCCCAGGCCATGTATGATAATGCCTTAAGTGAGATTGAAAAATTAGAACAAAACGAAAAAGGAGAGAAGATTATATATTCGTTAAAAACTTTATCTGCTTACATAAAACAACAGATCACTGATATTACAATTCTCCATTTTGAAAAGAGATATGCCCTTGCCTTGAAAGAATATCAACATTCATACAGACCATCTATAAAGCATATACAGCAGTTGTGTCAGGAGCTGGTGGCTTATCAAGATGAGGCATCCAGCGTGGAATATTTTAATGCCTTAAAAAAGTATAAAATGACCCTGTATGTTTTTTGTGTGCTGGCATTATGCAGTTTTATTTTCAGTATATTTACAGCTATTATCCTTACAAGAAGCATAAAAAAACCCCTTGAACAGGCAGTGGATGCGGCAAAAAAACTCTCAGAAGGAGATTATCATATAACCATGGATATTAAAGGCAATGATGAGCCAGGAAGGCTCCTTATGGCAATGAAAGAGCTGGCAGAGAAGTTGAAAAAGGCTAAAGAAACAGAGCAACAACTATATGAATCACAAAAGATGGAGACCCTGGGGAGATTGGCAGGGGGCATTGCCCATGATTTTAACAATATGCTGAGTATTATCCTTGGTAATACCCAGTTGATAAAGATGAATGCGTCAAGCTTTGATGAAAAAACCCATAAACGTTGCAACGCCATAGAGAATGCAGTGGCAAGGGCATCGGGCTTTGTAAAGCAACTGCTCGTATTCAGTAAAAAACAGCCCCTTGTCCTGGAAAAGGCCAATATAAACAAGGCAATAACAGAATTATATAAATTATTGCAGAAGATGATAGGTGAAGACATAGAGATAAAGCTTAACCTGGATCCAATGCTTCCAGAGGTGAATATAGATGTAACCCAGTTTAACCAGGTGCTTTTGAATCTCATAGTAAATGCCCGAGAATCCATGCCTGAAGGCGGAACTATTACTATTTGGACTCATAAGGAAGAGGTGGTTGTGAACAATGGTAATCTGGGTGCCAATAGAATATCGGGTAAATACATTGTTTTATCTGTTAAAGATACAGGCATCGGGATAGACAGGGCGATCCAGGATAAGATATTTGAACCATTTTTTACAACAAAGCAAAATGGCACAGGTCTCGGGCTCTCGGTGGTTTATGGTATTGTAAAACAACATGGAGGATTCATTAAATTGGAAAGTGAAAAAGGAAAGGGCAGTGTATTTCATATATATATACCCTGTGTAGATAGGATTATAGAGGCAAAATCTAAAGAAGAACAACAAGAGTCTCAAGGAAAAAATGTACTGGGCACAGAAAATATTCTAATCATAGAGGATGATGAGGAGATAAGAAATCTAATCAGGGAGATGCTCTCAACACAGGGCTATAATACCATTGTAGCGAATGATGGGCTAAGGGGTATTGAAGTTTTCTTGAAAAATAAAGATGACATAGACCTCGTAATCCTTGACTGTATCATGCCAAAAATGAACGGGAATAAAGTGTTTGCTGAAATAAGGATGCACAGGCAAGATATACCTGTAATATTTCTCACAGGTAACAACCCTGAAAAGATTCGTTATAGCCCAGATGATGATAAAAATATGATTATAGTACAAAAACCCTGTAGTCTCGAGATGCTTTCAACAAAGATAAGGGAGATGCTCGATTCATCGTATGCCTTTAAGAAAGGGCCTCTTGATGAAAATACAAAAATTTATAAAAAAGGGCCTTCTGTTTTCAACTTGAGGGCTTGATGCTATAGGTCTTTTAAGATAGGCTTTTTTTAATTTTCAAGGGCCGCTCTTACCTTTCTCGAAAACTCCTGAATTGAAAAGGGCTTCTGTATATAGTTCACGCCCTCTTGTAGGATACCATTTTTTACAATGGCGTTTGCCGTATAACCGGACATAAATAGACACTTAATAGATGGCCTCATGGCCTTGAGTATATCTGCCAGGTCTTTGCCGTTTATCTCTGGCATAATAACATCGGTGATTAAAATATGGATCTCTCCTTCATAGGCCTTTGACTTGTTAATGGCCTCATTTGGTGTCTGGGCTGAAATCACCGTGTATCCCAGTTGTTCGAGCATGGTAGAACATAATTCCAGAACATCAGCCTCATCTTCAACCAAAAGAACTGTTTCACCCCTGCTCTCTATGACCATATGTTTTTCTGATACAATCTTTTCTTTTTTATCACCTATATAACGGGGCAGGTATATCTTGAATGTTGAACCTTTACCTGACTCGCTGTATACATTTATAAAACCATTGTTTTGTTTTACTATACCGTATACTGTTGAAAGCCCGAGGCCTGAGCCCTTCTCTAAACCTTTTGTGGTAAAAAAGGGTTCAAATATGTGTTCCAGCACCTCTTTCTCCATGCCTATACCATTATCGCTTATAGCAACCATGGTATATTCACCAGGGATAAAGCCAAGATGGGTCTTGCAGTAATTTTCATCGATAGTTGCATTGCCTGTCTCTATAGTTATTCTGCCATATCTTTCTATAGCATCTTTTGCATTGATAACAATATTGATAATTATCTGATTGAGCTGGGCAGGGTCTATCTTTATGTCCCACAAATTAGAACCTGTTAACCATAAAAGCTCTATATTCTCGCCTATCAGACGACGGAGCATATTGAGCATATCTTCGATCTGGTTGTTCATGTTTAATACCTTTGGTGTGATAGTCTGTTTGCGGGCAAAGGCAAGGAGGTTTTTTGTAAGTTCTGCTGAGCGCTCTGCTACCTTTTGAATATCTTTAAATCTCTGGTAGAGGGGATTTGATGGTTCAAGGGTTAATTGAGCAAGCTGGGCATGGCCAAGCATAACAGTGAGCATATTGTTAAAGTCATGGGCAATACCGCCTGCGAGCCTTCCTATTGCCTCCATCTTCTGGGATTGTATGAGTTGTGCCTCTGTGCGTTTGAGTTCAGTAATATCCCTGAGGATTGCAAGGACCATGGTCTCGCCATGTAAGATAATCTGTGTGGCAGAAACCTCTATATGGACAATACTACCGTCTTTACGAATCCCTTTAAATTCGTATCTGGAAGGTGTCGTCACCCCTTTTTCCCTCTGGGTAGCCATTGCAAGTACATTTTGTTTGTCCTCAGGAGAAATCCACAAATCAATGGGTTGATTGATTATCTCTTCCTCAGAATAGCCTGTTAAGTCATAAAAGCGTTTATTCACAAATACGTGGCGGCCTCCCTTTACAATAACAATGGCATCGTTTGAGGATTCAATGAGTGTCCTATAGCGCTCCTCACTCGCCCTCAGGGCATCTTCTGTCTGCTTTTTCTTGATATAACCCCACAGGCCCTCTAAGATAAGGGAGATATGGAGCACATCTGTATCATTATAAGGCTCTTTTTTATTGGCAAGGCCTATTATCACCGGGACATGGTCTTTCTCCACAACAGGGATACCAAGGAAACGCTCTATAGGGACGTGACCTTCTGGATAGCGTTTTTTATAGGGACTTGGGTCTTTATAGTTGTTGACCATAATAGGCTTTCTCTGCCTTATGGTTTCAGCCCATAGGCCTGCCTTTTCAATGGGAAATACAACAGGCCTTCCATCCACTTCGCATTGCTCCATGACCTTTTTTGACCACAGGTGGGTATTCATTAATGTTTTATCTTCATTTATATATCCAATAAAACCATACTCACTACCTGTTATAAGGATACAGTGTTCCATAACAAAGTGGGTTATACGTTCAATAGGCTCTTCTGACATCTGATAGAGTTGCAGTAGCGCTTTGTTTCTTATGTATTCACGTTGTCTTTCTTCCTCTCTTTGCTTAAATTCTGTAATATCTTCTAAAGTCCCCTCATAGTAAAGTGTCTTACCGTTGGTGTCTTTTACTGCCCTGGCATTGATACTTAACCATAAGGGAGTGCCATCCTTTTTCTTACCTAACACCTCATAATTTTTTACCTCTCCTGCCGTGTCAAGCAACTCTTTGACCCTTTTTCTGTCTTCAGGATAGGCATAGACCTGCTCATCAATAGATGTGACATATGATACACCCTCCTCAGTGCTGGCATAACCAAATATGCGGGCAAGGGAAGGGTTGGCAGTGATAATCTTTCCTTCAGGGGTTGTCTGAAAGATGCCCTCTGTAGCATTTTCAAAAATAGAGCGGTATTTTTCCTCGCTTCTACGAAGCGCCTCCTCCATTTGTTTTTTTTCTGTCACATCCCTTGCTGCACCGGTTATGGCAATGGTCTTGCCCTGTGCATCTAAAATAGGGGATTCGTCGACCTCGATGAGTATAGTGCCTCCATCCTTTTTATAGAGCTCTGCCAGGTATGGCTCCTGTCTCTGACCTGTGGTGATTGCCTTTTCTGTAAGTTCAAGGGCTTGTATATTTATGGGATTATTCGTTGCAATATCGGTCCATCGGATCATTAATTCATCAGGTGTATAGCCGAGCAAAGTATAACTCTGAGGGCTTACATAGGTAAAGACATGGTTGGTATCGTGGATGTAGAATAATTCATTGCTGTGCTCGATTATGCTCTTTAGTTTTGTTTCACTCTCTATCCGGGCTTGCTCTACCTTCTTTTGTTCTGTTATATCAAGTAGTGATGCGATGCTTTTGTTTGTACCTGGTATCATATTTATATTGAGTAGGATATTATGTATTGTCCCCTGTTTGTCTATGAGCCGAAATTCATATTTTTTTGGCGCTGATTCAGGGTCTTTTCTCCTTAAGGCATGACATTCTTTCATAAAGGCGAGGTCTTCTTTAACAACAAAATCTGTCCATTTCATCTTTCCTTCAATCTCTTCTCTGGTGTAGCCTGCAAGTTTTATTGCATTCTCATTAACAAGGGAGATGGTGGTATCCTCCTCAAGAATTATCATGGCAGCGCTTGATGTCTCAAATATGGTGCGGTACCATGCCTCGCTTTGCCTTAATTTTTCCTCTAATTCTTTTCTTTCTGAAATATTCTCTACTACGCCCTGAAAATAAAGGGTATTGCCCTTATCGTCCTTGATTGCCCTTGCATTTAATGATACCCAGATGGCTGTGCCATCTTTTCTCCGTTGTTTGACCTCCAGGTTCCTCACCTCACCATGGGTCTCCATGGTATGCAGGAAATGCTCACGATCCTCAGGGTCATAATAGACCTGGGCGCCTATGTCTTTCACAGTTGATATAATTTCTTCTGGCGACGAATAACCAAGCATTGAGGCATACGAAGGGTTTACGCTTATATAACGTCCATCAGGGGTACTTTGAAAAATACCCTCTACTGCCTGTTCAAAGATGTTTTTGTATTTCTCCTCTTCGCTCAAGGAGTTTATAAAATTAGAATCAATAGGTTGTCCTGTCTTAGAATTCTTTGAATGTTTATTGGTCTTATCTATTTTAGACATGTAATTATAATTACAATTAACAATGCCATAATCCATAAAAAATTGTCAATATTAATAAATCAATACATCCCTTGACTTAAAGGCTTTTTTTATAATAACATAACGGAAATCTAAGGAGGTGCTGGTATGCGAAAGACTGTTTTTTTCATTTTTCTCACTGCCCTTGTTTTCGCCTTTATAGCCACAATCAGCATGGTGTCGGCACAGAAAAAACCTGCTGAACCCATGTCTATCAAGTTAGAGGGGGGCAAGCTACCGGCTGTAAGCTTCTCCCATATCACCCATACAGAGAAGACAAAGATCGACTGTGTAAAATGCCATCATAAAGACAAAGACCCGAAAAACCCTGAGCCATGTATCCAGTGTCATCTTATAAAAGAGGTAAAGGATAATGCACCCATAGCAAAAGAGGCATACCACAAAAACTGCATAGAGTGCCATAAAGAAAGCTCAGCAAAAGGTCAGGTAGCACCCACAAAGTGTAATGAGTGTCATAAAAAACAACAGGGGTGAGCCTCTTCCTGCACCAGAAAAAAAACTTAAGGACAGACTAATTGGGTTTTTTGGTTCTGTAAAACTCGCTGTGTCTGTCCTTACCTTTATTGCTGTTACATCTGTTTTAGGGACCATCATTAAACAGAATGCCTCTCCAGAGGAATATCTCTCCTTCTATTCCCCCACAATCCTCAAGATAATATCCTTTTTCATGCTTGATGATGTCTATCATGCACCATGGTTTATTGCAGCCCTTATCCTTTTTGTCATCAACCTAATGGTATGCACATACATCAGGTTTTTTAGATACCCTTTGAGAGAGAAAAAGGTGAGACTCCCTGAAGAAAAGGCCCTCATGTCATTTAATATGTGCTTTAAGGTAAGCAAAGATAGAGAAAAAAATGCCCTTGCGCTTATAAAAAAAAGATTCAGAAGGGTTATATATGAGGGTGAGGATGGGGTTGTGCTTGAGAAGGCGCCATATGGGAGATACGGTGTCCTTTTAATACACTTAAGTATTTTTATAATACTCATCGGCAGCCTGATAGGTCTTTTATGGGGCTATAAAGGGTTTATTGTCCTCCATAAGGGCGAGCAAAAGGATATGATGGTTATAAGGGGCAGGTCACCAAAAGAGATACCCCTTGGTTTTGCCATAAGGTGCAAAGACTTTAATGTAAGCCTCTATCCTAATGGCACGCCTAAAGACTATGTAAGCAGGCTTGAGGTAATAGAAAAAGATAGGGTCCTATTTGAAAGGGATGTCCGGGTAAATAGCCCCCTCAACCACAGGGGCATCCACATATATCAATCCAGCTATGGGGCAAGCCCTACATTTGTATTTAATGTGGATGGAGAATCTGTATCCTTGAGGGAACAGGATGCCCATGAAGATGGAGGTTTTATAATGATTGCCATGAGATTTGAAAGGGCAATCCATGATTTCGGGCCTGGTGTCCAGGTGGCATTTCTTGATGATGGAGAGCCAAGGACTGCATGGTTTCTTCGGGATATCCCCAGGATGAGACAAAAGGAACTGGCGGGCAAAAGGGTAATCCTTGAGGACATAAAAGAAGACCTATGGACAGGGCTTGAGGCCTCCTATGACCCTGGTATTATATTTGTATGGATAGGTTTTGGCCTTATGATGGTGGGGCTATATATCAATTTTTTTGTCTGCCCTGGTAAGATATTCATAAGGAGACTGCCTGAGGGCATCATCATAGCCGGGGTGGGCTCAAAGCATATTGACAGATTTCAGGAGATATTTGAAGAGATAAAGGGGAAGCTCTATGACAATGATACACCATAAGATACTCGGGCTTGTAACCATCTTATATCTTGCCATTTTTTTTCTCCATATCCTGTATTTTGCTGTAAAAAAAGAGGGTCTTGTAAGGCTTATATGGGTCTTTCTATATATAACCCTTGCCCTGCACACAGGAGGAATCATAGCGCGATGGATTGATTCATACAGGATAGGTATAGGCCATGCACCCCTTTCCAATTTCTATGAATCCCTCATATTTTTTTCATGGTCCATATCCTTTATGCTTGTATTAATGAAAAAAAGGCTTTCCTATCCTTTAATTACTATGTTTGCCAACCTCATCTCCCTCATATTGATAGGCTATGCCTCTATATCTTCAGGTGTAGAAAAAAATATCCAGCCCCTTATCCCGGCGCTGCAGAGCAACTGGCTCCACATACATGTGATTACATGTTTTATATCCTATGCTGCCTTTGTGGTCTCCTTTATCTGCGGCCTTTTGTATTTTTTTAATCTAACTGGGGCAAGGTCACCATCGAGGTCAACCCTTGAAGAGATAAACTATAGAAGCGTAATGGTAGGATTCCCCATGCTCACTGCCGGCATATTAACTGGGTCTGTATGGGCACATTATGCCTGGGGTTCATACTGGAGCTGGGACCCCAAGGAGACATGGTCTCTTATAACATGGATAATTTATGCCCTTTTTCTCCATGCAAGGTTTGTAAGGGGCTGGAAGGGCAAAAGGATCGCCATAATCTCTATCATAGGTTTTTTTAGTGTAATATTCACCTATTTTGGTGTAAATTTTATACTGTCAGGTCTCCATAGCTATGCAACCTGATTGTGGTGAATTTTTTTGGGATTATATTAATTTTTCATTGTATTTTTGAAGAAAATATAGATAAAATCTATTCCTCAAAATTTTAATAGGGATTAGAGGAGATTAGAGAATATCAATAGGAGGTATTTGCATGAACAAGTTAGACATAATAAACAAACTCGCACAAGACCTGGGGCTCAACCAGAAGATAGCCAAGATAGCCGTGGATACCATCGTGGATACCATAAAAAAGGCAATAATAGAGGGAGAAAGGGTTGAAATAAGGGGCTTTGGCAGCTTCACATTAAGGAGCTATAAGGGCTATAGAGGAAGAAACCCAAAGAGCGGTGAGGTAGTTGAGGTAAGCCCCAAGAAGCTTCCATATTTCAAGGTGGGCAAAGAACTAAAAGATATGATCTGGAAGGGCTAAAAAACCCCCCAGTATGGGCTCAGTGTCCTTTTTAGCTTGTCAACAACCCTGACAGCTTCAGTAGAAGGGGCGTCCTGTTTATAATCTGTATATGCAGGCGTGCCCTTCATCTCTTTTATAACAGCCCTTACAGAATTTGTGAGGCCCTCTAAACCATATCCACCCTCAAGGGCATAGAGTAATCTTCCACTGCAGTGTTTCTGTGCTGTCTCAAGGAGGATTCGGGTCATCATTGCATAGCCCTTCTCTGTTACCCTCATGCCACCTAAGGGGTCATTATAATGGGCATCAAATCCAGCAGAAACAAGGATTATCTCAGGCTTATACATATCAGCAACAGGCACTAATACCTCTTTAAAGGCAAACATATAATCATCATCACCCATGCCATAGGAAAAGGGGACATTAACTGTATATCCCCTGCCCTCTCCCTCACCTGTCTCTTCTAACCAGCCTGTGCCAGGGTAGTATGGGTACTGATGGGTGGAAAAAAAAAGGACTGTAGAATCCCTGTAGAAGCTGTGTTGCGTTCCATTGCCATGATGGAGGTCAAAGTCAACTATTATTATCCTTTTCAGGTTGTATCTCTTCTCCAGGTACCTGGCACCAATAGCGATGTTATTGAAAAGACAGAATCCCATTGCCCTGTTTCTCTCTGCGTGGTGTCCTGGAGGCCTTATAAAGGCAAAACCATTATCTATCTCGCCTGCCATAAGGCTATCTATAAGGTTTAAAAACCCCCCTGCTGCCATAAGCGCTGCCTCATAGCTCTTTGGCGATGTAGATGTATCAGGGTCGAGCCTTACACTCTTACCTTTTGTGGCATGTATGGATTCAATGTATCTCTGGTCATGGATCAGGCTTATCTCTTCATGGGTGGCGCTTCTGGCAGGAACTCTTATTAAGTCTTTATTGTCTTTTTCGTCGAGCATAGAATATATATATTTTAACCTCTCAGGGCTTTCAGGATGATAGTAGTCTATTACATGCTCCAAGTATATATCCTCTCTTACTATACCTGTCTTCATATTGTCCTCCATCTATAAACTTAAAGCACCCCTTTTGTGGAAAGAGGTCCTTTTATCTCTTTATCCTTTGTTACTGCCTCTTTTAGTGCCCTGCCAAAGGCTTTGAATATAGACTCTACCTTGTGGTGTATATTCTCTCCGTATAAAAGATTTATATGGACTGTGACCCTTGCCTCATTCACAAAACCCTTGAAAAACTCCTTTATCAAGGCAACATCAAAATCACCTGTATATCCTTTGAGCTTTCCATTAAATACAAATGTGGGTCTTCCACTTATATCCACAGCAAAAAGACACAATGCCTCGTCCATGGGTACAACAGCATGTCCATATCTTCTTATACCCCCAAAATCTGATAGGGCATCCTTTAAAGCCCTGCCCATTCCAATACCTATATCCTCTATGGTGTGATGGTGGTCTACCTCTATATCTCCTGATGCCTCTATCCATAGATTGAAAAAGCCGTGTCTTGCAAAGAGCTCAAGCATATGGTCAAAAAATGGTATCTTTGTGTTTATGTTTGCATCACCACTGCCATCTAATTCCCATTTTATCTTTATATCTGTCTCTTTTGTCTTTCTCTCAATGCTTGCGCCCCTGTTCATTTGCCCCCCTTATTAAGGTATTACCTTGTTAAGCGGATATTCTACAATGCCCTGGGCACCTGCCCTCTTGAGCTCTGGTATAATGTCCCGGACTGTTTTTTCATCTATTATAACCTCCATGGCAACCCACCCCTCGTCAACAAGGTTTGATATGGTAGGTGTATGGAGGGAGGTGAGTATCTTTGAAATCTTTTCTATTTTTTTTCTTGGCAGGTTCATCTTGAGCCCCACCTTCTCCTCTGCCAAGAGCGCGCCTTTTAAGAGTATGGTGAGGTTTTCCATCTTTTTCTTTTTCCACGGGTCATGCCATGCATTTTTATTGGCTATAAGCACTGTCTCGGACTCCAATATGGTGTCTATGATCCTCAGGTTGTTTGCCCTTAGGGATGCCCCTGTCTCTGTGACCTCTACAATGGCATCCGCTAAAAGCGGTGGCTTTACCTCTGTGGCGCCCCATGAAAACTCAATGGTCACATCTATCCCTCTTTTTTTGAAGTATCTCTTTGTAAACCCCACAAGCTCTGTGGCTATTTTTTTCCCTTTTAGATCCTCTATCTTTTGCACAGGTGAATCAGCAGGGACTGCCACAACCCACTTGACACCCCTGAAGCCAACCTTACCGTATTTCAGCCTTATAAGCTCTACAACCTTTGCATCCTGTTCAAGGACCCAGTCATATCCTGTTATACCCATATCAAGTATGCCATCCTGGACATACCTTGCCATCTCCTGTGCCCTTATGAGCAGGCCCTCTATCTCTGGGTCATCTATGATAGGGACATATGACCTCTCTAAAACCTTTATATCGTATCCTGCGTTTTTGAAGAGTTTAAAGGTGGTATCCTGAAGGCTACCCTTTGGCAATCCTATCTTTAGCTTCATATCATTACCCCTTTTCTTGCCTTTATAGATTCTCCATGGGCAAATAGCCCTTCTATCTTTGCCAATCTTACTGCTTTATCACCATATCTTTCAATAAAATCCTTATCTATCTTTCCCTGAACCCTTCTCCTTCTGAAGCTGTCAACAGATAGACCGCCTGTGAATCTCCCGGCACCGCCTGTGGGGAGTACATGGTTTGTCCCTATATAATAATCGCCCATGGCAACAGGTGTCATAGGGCCTAAATAAATAATCCCTGGGTAGAGTATTTTCTCTCCAAAGGCCTCATGGCCTATAAGCTCCATATGTTCAGGGGCAATGGTATTTACGAGGTCTACGGCCTTGTCTGTATCTTTGAAGTAAACAAAAAAACTGTTTGCCTTTATGGCATTTTCTATGATGTCTTTCCTCTCGTTTGTTGCCATAAGGCGGTCCATGCTTTTTATTACCTCTTCTATATGCTTTTTAGAGTTGGATAAAAGCCCTACTGTTGCCATTTCATCGTGTTCTGCCTGGGAAAAGAGGTCTTTTGCCACTATATAAGGGGAAAATCCATCTGTGCAGAGCACTATAAGCTCTGATGGCCCGGCAAGCATATCAATACCTACTGTGCCGTAAACATCCCTTTTTGCCTCATCTACATAGGCATTGCCAGGGCCTACAATCATATCAACTTTTGGTATTGTGCCTATCCCAAAGGAAAAGGCATATACTGCCTGGGCACCGCCTATCCTGTAAATATCTTTTGTATCAAGGAGCATTGCTGTTGCCGCCACATAGGGGTGTAATACACCACCTGGAGTTGGTGTGGTTATGTAGATCTCTTTAACCCCAGCGATCTGTGCAGGTACAACGCCCATAATCATAGAGGAAGGATAAGCTGCCTTGCCTCCAGGGACATATACAAGTGCCCTTTCTACAGGCACAGCCCTCTCCTCTACCACAAGCCCCTTTCTTTTATAGACCCTCTTTTTAAATCCCTGATTTTTATGATAGAGGCTCACATTTTTTATCATGCCCTTGAGCACAGAGAGGTCGCTTCTACTTACCCCTTTTGCTGCCCTCTCTATCTCTTTTATATCAATCTTTAGGTCATAATCATTATCCCACCTATCATATCTTTTGCATAGGCCTTTTATGGCCTCCTCACCACCATTTATAACCTCCTGCCTTATAGCCTCTACCTTATTTTTTATATCCCTCCTGTTTTGCTCCCTGCATCTCTTAATGAAAGAGAGAAGCCCGTGAAACTCTTTTTCAAGATCCCATATTTTCATCCTTCCTCCTCTCTATCTTAGCCCCAAGAGACTTAAGCTTCTCCTCTATGGACTCATAGCCCCTGTCAAGGTGATAGATCCTTGAAATCTCTGTAATTCCGTATGCTGTGAGGCCTGTTAGGATCAAAGATGCGCTTGCCCTTAAGTCTGTTGCCATAACCTTTGCCCCTGAGAGCATCTTCACGCCCCTCACTATGGCTGTGTTCCCAATTACTTTTATATCTGCCCCCATCCGCCTCATCTCTGCCACATGCATCATCCTGTTTTCAAATATGGTCTCTGTTATAGCACTCACACCCCTTGATACTGTCATAAGCGCCATGATCTGGGCCTGCATGTCTGTGGGAAAACCAGGATAGGGTGCTGTCTTTACATCTACAGCCATGGGTCTTTTCTTTGTCATGGCTGCCTTTATGGTATCCTCGTTTTCTGTAATATCCATGCCTGCCTCCCTTAGCTTGTCTATGAGAGACTTCACATGGCCAGGCATACAGCCCTCTATAACCATGTTACCCCTTGTTATACCACAGGCTATTAGAAATGTCCCTGTCTCGATTCTATCTGGTATGACCTTATAATTACAGGGTGTGAGGTCATTCACGCCTGTAATCTTTATAATCTCTGTGCCTTCACCTTCTATCCTTGCACCCATCTTCTTTAACATCCTGGCAAGGTCAACCACCTCTGGCTCACGGGCTGCATTCTCTATAATGGTCTCGCCCTTTGCCATAACCGCTGCCATCATAATGTTTTCTGTGCCGCCCACTGTTGTTGTGTCAAACCTTATCCGTGCACCTTTGAGTTTTTTTGCTGTGACATCTACATAGCCCTCTTTGATGTTTACATCACACCCCAATGCCTGGAGCCCCTTTATATGGAGATTAATAGGTCGCTCACCTATGGCACAACCACCAGGGTATGAGACTGTCGCCCTCTTTAAACCACCTGTGAGTGAACCAAGGACAAGTACCGATGCCCTCATCTGTTTAACAAGCTCATAGGGGGCAATGTGATTGTTAATGTCATTTGTATCGACCTTTAGTGTATTATGGTCTACCCATTCTGTTTTGGCACCGAGGATATTAAGAAGCCTTGTCATTGTCCCTATATCCCTTAGCCTCGGGACATTCTCTATCTGATAGACCCCTTTTTTTAAAATGGTAGCTGCAAGGAGGGGTAGGGCTGCATTCTTTGAGCCGCTTATCTTCACATTACCTGTTAATCTGCCGCCACCTTCTATGACAAACTTATCCACTGTCCTATCACTATCCTCTCTATCCCGCTGTAGTCTCTCTTAATAGAGACCTCAAAGCCTTTTCGGACAAGCATATCTTTTATTGCCTCTGCCTGAAGCCTACCACCAACCTCGCACAAAAACCAGCCATTATCTTTGAGGGGCCCTTGCAGGGCATCTATAAACCTCCTGTATACCTCAAGGCCATCTTTACCGCCAAAAAGTGCTGTCTTTGGCTCAAAGCCCTTGACCTCTTCTGAAACAAAATCCCATTCATCTTGGGATATATAAGGCAGGTTTGCAACTATTACATCATAAACAGTCCTGTCTTTTATGCCAGCTATGAGGTCCATACATATAAGCCCTATCTTATCTGATAGGCCTGCCCTTTTTATGTTTATAGATGCTATCTTTAGGGCCTCTGAGGATATATCTGTGCATATAACCCTATGACCAGTATGTTTTGATATGGTGATGCCTATGACACCAGAGCCAGTCCCTACATCCAAGATCCTTACAGGGCCATTCATCCCTTTTATAATATGGATAGCCTCCTCCACGAGGAGCTCTGTCTCTGGTCTTGGTATGAGCACAGATTCATCTACATAGAACTCCTCTGAATAAAACTCCTTTGTCTTTGTGATGTATGCTAAAGGCATGCCCTGTGTTCTTTTCTCTATAAGGCTCTTTATAAGCTCAACATCCTCTTGGTTGAGTCTCATTTCTTTCTTTATCAGAACATCCTCTTTTTTCATGGAGAGGGCAAAAGAGAGTATACATAGCCTATCGGTTATGTTGAGTCCCTTTGTACCTGATATAATATCTGAAATGTCCAATTCTCTCTAACCTGTCTTTAGGGCCTCTGCCTGAAAATGGGCGATTAAGGGATTCAGTATGTCCTCTATATCACCGTTTAAGACATTCTGTAATTTATATAGGGTAAGTCCTATCCTGTGGTCTGTGACCCTGCCCTGGGGGAAATTATATGTCCTTATGCGCTCGCTTCTATCGCCTGTCCCCACTTGCTTTCTCCTCTCCTGGGATATCTCCTGTTCCTTTTCCATCTCCATCTTTTCTTTAAGTCTTGCCCTTAATACCCTTATGGCCTTTGCCTTATTTTTATGCTGTGATTTTTCATCCTGGCATGTAACAACAATACCTGTGGGTATGTGGGTTATCCTCACTGCAGAGTCTGTTGTATTTACGTGCTGCCCCCCTGGTCCGCTAGATCTAAAGACATCTATCCTCAGTTCATCTTGATTTATGTCAACCTCAAGCTCCTCTGGCTCTGGAAGCACAGCCACGGTCACTGTTGATGTGTGTATCCTGCCCTGTGCCTCTGTGACCGGGACACGCTGGACCCTGTGGACACCACTTTCGTATTTAAGCATATTATAGGCGTCCTTAGAATCTATAAGTACCACGATTTCTTTTATGCCCCCTAAATCAGAGAGGCTCGTGCCCATGACCTCTGTCTTCCATCTCATCTTTTCTGCAAACTTCATATACATGCCAACCAGGTCTCGGGCAAAGAGGGCTGCCTCTTCTCCTCCTGCCCCTGCCCTAATCTCGAGGAACATGCTCTTTACATTCACCTCGTGCATCTTGAGGAGCCTATCTCTCAGTCGGGATTCTATATCTGACCTTGTCCTGTCAAGCTGGGATGCCTCTTCCTTTATCAATAGCCTCATCTCTTCGTCTTTTTCTGTCTCTAACATGGCCAGGGTCTTTTCTATCTCTTTTCCCTTTTTCTTCCATTCCCTATAATCATCCACAATATCCTTGAGGTCATTGTATTCTTTGGCTATCTTTTTATAGGCATCCATATTTGCCATGGTATCGGGCCTGGCAAGCTCTGCCTCAAGCTCTTCGTATCTTGATTCTATGTTTTCTAATCTCTCAAACATTACTGGGTCTTTTTACCGTAACGCTTTTCAAACTTCTCCACCTGTCCCGCCGAGTCTATGCGTTTTTCCTTCCCTGTAAATATGGGGTGACATTTTGCACAAATCTCCACGCTTATCTTTTCTTTTGTGGAAAGGGTCTCAAAGGTATTGCCACATGCACATTTTACTGTTGCCCTCTTTAGATTGGGGTGTATATTTTTCTTCATTTTATCCTCCCTTGCTCATAGAATAGAGAAACTCTCTGTTTGTCTTTGTATCTTCAAGCTTTTCAAGGAGAAACTCCATTGCCTCCACAGGATTCATGGGCTGGAGCACCTTTCTCAAAAGCCATATCCTTGATAGGTCATCCTTTTCTAAAAGCAACTCTTCCTTTCTCGTGCCTGATTTGTTTATATCAATGGCAGGGAATACCCTTTTTTCTGCCAGTTTTCTGTCCAGATATATCTCCATATTGCCTGTGCCCTTAAATTCCTCAAAGATTACCTCGTCCATCCTGCTGCCTGTGTCAATAAGGGCTGTGGCTATAATGGTTAGGCTACCGCCCTCCTCTATGTTCTTTGCTGCCCCGAAAAACCTCCTCGGCTTCTGCATAGCTGATGCATCTATACCTCCTGAAAGTATCTTGCCGCTGGAGGGCACCACAGTGTTGTATGCCCTTGCAAGTCTTGTAATGCTGTCGAGGAGTATAACCACATCGTGCTTATGTTCTACAAGCCTCTTTGCCTTTTCTATGACTATCTCGGCAACCTGAACATGCCTTGTTGCGGGCTCATCAAAGGTAGAGCTTATTACCTCGCCTTTCACTGACCTTGTCATATCTGTTACCTCCTCAGGTCTTTCATCTATGAGGAGGACGATTAAATCTATCTCCTTGTGGTTCTGGGTTATGCTGTTGGCTATAAGCTGAAGGAGTATAGTCTTTCCTGTCCTTGGTGGTGCCACTATGAGACCCCTCTGTCCCTTTCCAATGGGTGTAAAGAGGTCCATAACCCTTGTTGATAGGTTATCAGGTGTTGTCTCAAGGACAATCCTCTCATCAGGATAAAGGGGCGTCAGGTTATCAAAGATTATCTTGTCTTTTGCTACATCGGGGTCATCAAAGTTGATGGTCTCTACCCTTAAGAGGGCAAAATATTTTTCATTGTCCTTTGGTGGTCTTATCTGGCCTGATATTATGTCGCCTGTCCTCAAGCCAAATCTCTTTATCTGGGAAGGGGATATGTAGATGTCATCAGGGCCTGGCATATAATTTGAGTCAGGGGACCTTAAAAACCCAAAACCCTCAGGGAGGACCTCAAGGACGCCCTCTCCGTAGACGGATTCGTTTTTGTCTAAGAGCCCCTGTAGTATGGCGAATATAAGCTCCTGTTTCTTTAACCCCGCTGCATTTTCTATATTCAAACCCCTGGCAAGCTGTGTTAGCTCTCCTATCCTCTTCCTCTTCATTTCATTAAGATGCATCCTCTTCCTCCCATTTTCTAATCCTATCTATTAAAAGTTCTATCTGTACTTCAAGGTCTTTTTCTGTCCCATTGTTATAAAGCACATAGTCTGCCTGTTTCTCCTTTTCTTTCAGTGGTATCTGGCATGAGGTCCTCCTGTCTATATCCTCTTCATCCATACCCCTTAACTTTAGCCTCTCCTTTATTATCTTGTCTTCTGCTGAGACCACTATTATCTTATTAAGATTTTTGTTTAGCCCTTTCTCAAATATAAGGGGTCCGTCTACAATAAGGGACTTTATGCCCTTTAATTCGAGCTCCTTTGCAGCCCTGTATATCCCTTCTATTACCCTGGGGTGGATTATCTCCTCTAATTGTCTTAACCTCTCCCTGTCAACAAAGACAATGTCTTTTAATCTCTCAGGGCTTACCTTGCCTTCCTTTATTATGTCTTTACCAAAGGCCCTTTCTATCTCTTTCTTTACCTCTTCTCTATCAAAGGCCTCTTTTGCCAGCCTATCGAGGTCTACTATATTGAAGCCCTTTTCTTTGATGAGCCTTGATGCTGTTGTCTTTCCGCTTCCTATAATACCTGTAACACCAATTAGAATCATATATCAAGGTTTCTTACATTGAGGGCGTTGTCTTCTATAAACATCCTTCTTGTCTCTATATTGTTGCCCATAAGAACAGTAAAGACCTGGTCGGCATTTACTGCATCCTCTATGGATACCTTAAGGAGACTCCTCTTCTCAGGGTTCATGGTGGTCTCCCAGAGTTGTTCAGGGTTCATCTCCCCGAGGCCTTTATATCTCTGTATTGTAATACCCTCTTTGCCTTTTTCATTCAAGAGTTTGAGTAGCTCTTTTGCCTTTATCTGATATGGCTGCCTTGAACCGTCTACTATCTCTATATCTCCTGTATAGAAATCCTTTATCTGTTTGAATGTGGATAGGGCTTCAAGGTAATCATCCTGGCTGCACATCTCATAGTCTATCTCTGTTATAAGCCTTTTACCCTCTTTTTCATAAACTTTTATAGAAAATAGATTGTGCTCCCTGTCTTTTATTATATCCATGAAATACCTGTCATCAGGGATATATTTCTTTGCCTCCTCAAGCCTCACAAGATCCTCAAAGCTCTCTCTATTCTGAATATCAGCCATAAATAGACCTATCATTATATCCTCTTCTATGCCTGTTCGCTTTATCTCCCTTAAAAACCTGTCTATCTCCCTCATCTTCTCTATATTTTCGTATAGAGAGGCATTATCTATCTCATTTCCATTTATAATGCATTTTATCCTCTCTGCACCCCTTTTTAGTATGGTCCTGTCGAATTCATCCTCATCTTTTACATATATCTCTTTGTTGCCCTGTTTTATCTTATATAGTGGTGGCTGTGCTATATCTGTCTCTTATACACATCT
>JAOAHW010000043.1 GCA_026415015.1 Syntrophorhabdaceae bacterium | reverse complement strand
CCCTATTCATAAAGAGGTAGAACTGAGAATCACCCCTGATAGTCGAACTGAGACATACGAGATTCGAATCTGGTATAAAGATAGGCTTACTGATGTGTATCACATAAAAGGAACCGACATGAAGGGAGTTCACTTTTAACTTTTAGCTAACACCAATATTTAAAAACCTTGACATTAAAGCAGTTTTATTGTTTATTAATATCCATCCTTGATGGTTTAATAAATGGCTAATCATGCTGTTAGGGATTGACTCTTTTTAATTTTTGATGATTATTCCCCGGTAGCTCAATCGGCAGTAGCGGCTGGCTGTTAACCAGTAGGGTTCAGGTTCGAGTCCTGCCCGGGGAGCCATAATTTCTTATGAAATATACCGTATATGTCCTCAAAAGTGCTTCTACTCAGAAGATCTATATAGGCCAAACCTCAAACCTCGAAATGAGAATAAAGGAACATAACAACCCTCAATGGGGTTCATGTCATAGGTATACAAAAAAAAGACCCTGGCCCCTGGGAACTAATTCATGCAGAATATTTTTCATCTCGTGCCGATGCTATGAGAAGAGAAAAATTATTGAAATCAGGTCAGGGTAGGCAGTGGCTAAAAAATCTTTTAAATCCAGAGAAGCTCAATCGGCATAGTCCGCCTGAGGCGGATTAACCAATAGGTTGCAGGTTGAGGCTATAAGCCGAAATCCGCCTCTGGCGGAAGTCCTGCCCGGGGAGTTTTTATTAGTATCTTGATTTACATGTATGCTGCAGTAAAGTAAATGTATTGTCTATCCATACTCCCCTATTAAAAATTCTATATAGGGATTACATCAATTTTACAGGCTAATCTTCAAGTGCCTGTCTTACCTTTACTGATAGCTCAAGGAGTGAAAAGGGCTTCTGCATATATGTTATACCATCCATGATTATGCCGTTATGAATCACTGCATTGTTTGTGTAACCGGACATAAAAAGGCATTTTATATGGGGTTTGATATTTTTTATAACCTTTGCAAGCTCTTTTCCGTTCATCTCAGGCATGATAACATCGGTCAATAAAAGATGGATGTCCCCTCCATATTCTTTTACCCCTTTTATTGCCTGCTCTGGGCTGTTGGCAGAGATAACCTGATAGCCCAACTCCTCGAGCATACGAGAGCAGAGCTCCAAGACATCCTTTTCATCCTCCACAATGAGAATGGTTTCACCTTTACTCATTAATACATCTACATCCTCTTTCTCCTGTATCTTTTCTTCTTTACCTTTAAATCTGGGTATATATATCTTGAATGTAGTCCCTTTTTTCGGCTCACTGTAGGCATTTATAAATCCATTATTCTGTTTTACAATCCCATAGACTGTTGAAAGCCCTAGCCCTGAACCTTTATCCACATCCTTCGTGGTGAAGAAGGGCTCAAATATATGTTCGAGGACATCTTTTTCCATGCCAATCCCATTATCGCTTATGGCCAGCATGACAAACTCACCAGGATAAAATCCCATGTGGTTTCTACAGTATATCTCATCAAGGATAATATTATCTGTCTCTATGGTAACAGCCCCTACATCCTCTATGGCATCCCTTGCATTTACAATAAGATTCATAATTACTTGATTTAGTTGGGCAGGGTCAAATCTTACAGGCCATAGGTCCTTATTAGGGAACCACCTAAGCTCTATATTTTCACCTATAAGTCTGTGTAAAATATTCAACATCTCTTCTATGGTATTATTGATATTCAGTGTTTTAGGTGAGATGGGCTGCTTTCTTGCAAAGGCGAGTAGATTTTTTGTAAGCTCAGCAGAGCGTTTTGCTGCATTCTCGATCTCAACAAGTCTATGACATATAGGATTAATCGGATCAAGATTCATCAATCCAAGCTGGGCATGCCCCAGTATTACAGTAAGCATTTTATTGAAATCATGGGCAATACCACCAGCGAGCCTTCCTATAGCCTCCATCTTCTGTGCCTGTAGAAACTGCTCTTCTGTCCTTTTATATTCTGTTATATCCTGGGCTGTGGTTATAAATAATTGGTTTTCTACAAGGACTGTAATAAAGCTGATTATTTTTACTGATCCGTCTTTGCAAACTACATTAAAAACCCTCGGTCTTTTGTCGCCTAACTGGATACCTGTCACATCTTTTGACCAGGCTTCTATTACAGTCTTTCTGTATTCATGGTCAGGATAAGCCTTTTTAAACCATGCCTTTCCATTAGGTATCTCATCTGGTTCATATCCAAATATCTCCACCCACTTTTTATTTACATATACAAACTCTCCTTTTTTATCCAATAAAATCACTCCATATGGAAAGTTCTCTACAAGGAGTGCGTATCTCTCCCTCTCAAACCTTATCTGTTCCTCTACCTTTTTCTTCTCTGTTATATCCCGAACTAACGCCTGAATAAAGGTTGTATCGCCTATTTTAAGGTTGTTTAGGCTCACCTCTGTATAAAAAGGCTCTCCATCACAGGTTGAGTGGACCCACTCAAAAAATTGAGGTTTACCTGCTATGGCTTCTTGTATTTTTTCCATTGCCCTTTCATTAGAATATCTACCGTCTGCCTGAACAGGGGGGGATAGTTCATATGGTCTTTTCCCTATAACTTCTCGCCTTTCGCATTTAAAGAGTTCAAGGGCCTTGGGATTACAATCTACAAAAATACCGTCTTTTAGGAGTAATATTGCATCATTTGCATTTTTAAACAAGCTCCTGTATCTTAGTTCACTTTCTTGCAATTTTTTTTGGGCCTCATCAAGTCTAAGAAAATTCCAGAAACCCTGTAATAATAATTTAACATTAGTCACATCATCTTCGTCATAAGGCTCTTCTTTATTGGCGAAACATCCTGTCATCACAACCTTTTCTTGATGCAACACTGGGACACCCATAAATCTCTTTATGGGGATATGACCTTCAGGCATGCCTTTTTTATAAGGATTCGTTCCCTCATAATCATTGACAATAATTGCCTTTTTTTGCCTTATTGGCTCAGCCCACAGACCACCCATTTTTATATTAAACTCTAATGAGCTATCATAATTTAGCCTGCACATCTTAAGTATATTCTTTGACCAGAACGTTGTCTTCAAGATGGTTTCATCCTCGTTTACAAAACCTACATAGGTTAATTCACTGCCCGTGATCTCAATACACTTTTCAACGATAAAGCTCTTGATGTTTCTCACTGATTCATGTGACATCTGATGCAGGTCAAGGAGGGCCTGGAGGATTAAGATATTAATCCTGTTTTTTTTCTCTTGTATGACCTGTTCTGTAATATCCCTCAGTGTGCTTATTAAATAAACAATCCTGCCATTTTTATCTTTTATTGCATGTGAATCTATACTGAACCAGAATGGGGTGCCGTCCTTTTTTTTACCCTTGACTCTATAGTTATTTAATTCATCTCTATCTTCCATAAGTTTTAGCCAGGCATTTCTGTCTTCAGGGTTGAAATACAGGTCATTGCCTATTGAAACCACAGATTCAAGCATCTCTTCCGGTGATTTAAAGCCAAAGATATTGGCAAGGGAAGGGTTTACAGCAATCAATCTACCCTCTGGTGTTGTCTGAGATATGCCGTCCTTTACATTATTGAATATGGAATAGTAGATCTGCTCTGTTAAATTTTTTGAACTTGTCTGTTTATCAGTGGTAATGTCTTTTTCCTCCATTGATTCATAATACCTCAACTTTACTTATTGTATTCCCTCATGGCACTACTGTGCATCTTTTCTTAGATGAACATATTTTCAAAGTTTATCGCATTTAAAGTCCATTACTTAAATTGTTCCCCCAAGAATTATAACCCCCACCTTTTTATAATAACCTGTTTAACCTTTGCCTCTATTTTTAAATGCTTGATGCACAAAAAAAGGCAGGCTATGGTTTTTTTGCATTCTTTAGTTGTTAATTTACAAAAAATAGACATCCATTTCAATAGATATATCGAGACGTTGATATGTATAAAGACCCCATCTTGTATAGATTTTATTTGAATAATATCTTTTTAAATCTCCTCTTACCTACCTTTATGATTAGTTCATTGCTTATGGGTGTATCCTCTGATTTTACCTTCTCTCCATTTATAATCACTGCACCCTGTCCTATCATCCTCTTGCCTTCAGAGGTTGATGAAACCATTCCTAAATTTAGGAGCAGTTTTGGTAGCCATCTCTCCAACTCAATCTTTTTTATCTCTACAGTCTCTATATCTTCAGGTATCTCCTTTTCCTTGAAGACCTTTTCAAAGTTTAGATGGGCTTCATCTGCGGCCTCTTTGCTGTGGAACCTTGTTATTATCTCCTTGGCAAACCTCACCTTTGCATCCCTTGGATGGATTGTGCCATCTTTTATGCCTTCCTTTAGAGTTTTCAACTCATCTATTGTTATATCACTTAATAGTTCATAATATTTGAGCATAAGTTCGTCAGAGATGGACATGAGCTTTCCGAATATGACATCAGGGGGCTCATCTATACCCACGTAGTTTCCATAACTCTTACTCATCTTATTTATACCGTCTGTTCCTTCAAGCAAAGGGACAGTTACTATGATCTGAGACTGCTGACCGTAGGACCTCTGAAGGTCCCTGCCCACATAGAGGTTGAATATCTGGTCATGCCCGCCGAGTTCCACATCTGCCCTGAGTGCCACTGAATCATATCCCTGGACAAGAGGATATAAAAACTCGTGGATGCTTATGGGTATATTATTCTGAAAGCGGTTTCTGAAGTCCTCACGCTCCATCATCCTCGCCATGGTGTATTTTGCGCATAGCCTTATCATATCCGAGGCATTCATGGTTTCAAACCACTCGCTATTGAACCTTATCTCTGTCTTTTCAGGGTCAAGTATCTTAAAGACCTGTTTTTTATAGGTCTCTGCATTGGCAAGGAGTTCCTCCTTTGAAAGGGCAGGCCTTGTCTCTATCCTACCTGTAGGGTCGCCTATCATACCTGTAAAATCGCCTATCAAGAATATGGCAGTATGGCCGAGTTCTTGAAACTGTTTTAGCTTCTGTAAGACCACAGTATGACCAAGATGCAAATCTGGTGCAGTTGGGTCTAAACCGAGCTTTACCCTGAGGGGTCTGTTTTCTGCCTGTGCCTTTTTTAACCTATCCCTTAATTCCTCCTCACTTATTAGGTCTACAGCACCCCTTTTTATAATCTCCATCTGTTTTTCTATATCCATATTGCCCCACCCTATATTTTTTCTTTTATAGCCTCTATCTTAAGGCATGTTTTTGTCTCACCATCTATTGTTAAAGCCACCCCCTGTACCTCCACATCCTCTTTTCCTACCTCATATTTTTGGGGAAGGAGGGTTATAAACTTTTCAAGGACAGCCTTTTTGTCCATTCCTATTACAGAGTTTATGCTCCCTGTCATGCCAGCATCTGTTATGTATCCTGTGCCACAAGGCAATATCTTGCAGTCTGAGGTTTGGACATGGGTGTGTGTCCCAATAACAGCAGATACCCTACCATCGAGAAACCAACCCATGGCAATCTTCTCTGATGTTGCCTCTGCATGGAAGTCCAAAATGATTGGGACATTTCCTCCTGAACCTATCTCTTTGACAAGGTCATCTATGGCCCTGAAGGGGCATTCAAGGTGATTCATAAAGACCCTGCCTTCAAGATTTACTACGTAGATGGATTTATTATTTTTTTTAAATAACCCGTATCCAAAACCAGGGGTTCCCCTTGGATAGTTGAGAGGTCTTAAGACCCTCTGCTCTTCCATGAGAAAGGGTATAATATCTTTTTTTTTCCATACATGGTTGCCTGTTGTGATGGCATCAACACCATAAGACAGTATCTCAAGGGCTGTCTTGGGCGTTATACCTATGCCCCCAGCGAGATTCTCACCGTTTATTATGTGGAAGTCTGCATCAGATTTTTTTACGAACTGCTCTACAGCCTTTCTCCCTGGTTTGCCTATTACATCCCCGAGGAAAAAGACCTTTATAACATTATCTTGCATACTCAACTGCCCTGGTCTCTCTGATGACAACTATTTTTATCTGACCGGGGTACGATAGATCAGTCTCAATCTTTTTTGCTATCTCTTTTGAGAGGATATAGATGTTTTCGTCTGTCACCTTATCGCTGCTCACAACTATCCTTATCTCCCTACCTGCCTGTATGGCATAGGATTTCTCCACCCCGCTGAAGCTATTGGCAATACGCTCGAGTTCTTCAAGCCTCTTTATATATGTCTCAAGCATCTCCCTTCTTGCACCCGGTCTTGCACCAGAGAGGGCATCTGCTGCCTGTACTATCACATCGAGGATACCTGTAGCCTCTACATCCTCATGATGTGCCATTATTGCATGGATTATCTCATCGTCTTCACCATATTTCTTTGCAAGGTCTGCACCTATGAATGAATGGGAACCCTCTATCTCATGGTCAACGGCCTTGCCAATATCGTGGAGTAGACCTGCCCTCTTTGCAAGTTTTACATTAAGTCTTAGCTCAGAGGCTATTATGCCACATATAAAGGCCACCTCTAATGAGTGTTGATATACATTCTGAGCATAGCTACTTCTGAATTTTAACCTACCTATGAGCTTTACTATCTCAGGGTGGACGTTATGAATGCCAAGGTCAAATATGGCCTGTTCACCTGCCTCTTTTATCTTCACCTCCATCTCTTCAGCCACCTTAGAGACGATCTCTTCTATCCTTGCCGGGTGTATTCTTCCGTCACTAATTAATCGCTCTATAGCAATCCTTGCCACCTCACGCCTTATGGGGTTGAAGCATGAAAGGATAACCGCCTCAGGTGTGTCATCTATTATAATATCAACACCCGTTGCTGCCTCAAGGGCCCTTATGTTTCTACCCTCTCTACCTATTATCCTGCCTTTCATCTCCTCATTGGGCAGTGTTACCACAGAGACAGTGCTCTCTCCCACATATTCCCCAGCGTATCTCTGGATAGATGTGGCTATAATCTCCTTGGCCTTTTTGTCTGCCTTTTCTCTTGCCTCTTCTTCTATCTTTTTGCAAATCTTTATGGCCTCATAGCGTGCCTCATCCTCCATCATCTGCATCAATATCTTTTTTGCCTCTTCGCAGGTAAGACCGGATATCTTCTCTAATTTTTCTCTCTCCCGAACAAGGAGGTTTTCATATTCCTTTATTTTATTTTCAAGACTTGCTTGTTTATTTGTGAGTTCCCTCTCTTTTTTAGATAGATCCTCTTCTTTCTTGTCCAGGGCATCTATCTTTCTATCTATGCTGGATTCTTTCTGGGCAAGCCTCTTTTCAGCATTCTGGAGTTCAAGACGTCTTGCCTTTATCTCCTGCTCTAACTCATTCCTTGCCTGTAGAGCCACATCCTTTGCCTGGATAGTAGCCTCTCTAATGGCAACATCAGCCTCTTTCTTGGCATCTTCAAGTATCTTTTTACCGATCTTTTCGTATTCACCGATCTTTTTCTTCTGAATTACCCTTGCGGCTACAAGACCGATAAAAAAGGCAACTATAAAAATTACAATATAGATTATTATGTTCAAAGTGCCCCCTTGTATGTAAAAGGGGTGTCCATAGAGAGGAAAGCTTAATTATTTTCTATAGATAGGTGGTTAATACCTCCAATAATTCTAAACTATTTATATTAAACTCCTATTTCCTCTACTACTACCCCTTAAAAATAAAAACCCCGCGGATGCCGTGTAAACAGTATTTCTTGAACCTCTAGTTAAAGTGGGTGTCTATTTGCTGGTTCAGGCTTCTCGCTTATCGTGCGAGCATGCACACTCCAGCAGTGGAAGACTCCCAAAAAAGAGGTGTTGGCTCTAAGATTACCATTTATCACGAACATCGCAGGGAACTTCAAATTCTTCTACCTTTCTAAAAATTTTTAGGGCCTTTACTTCAAACCTTTCGGCCTGTTCCCTAAATTCGAGATACTCGTCAGTTAATTCCATCATTGCCATAATTACCGCATTCAAAGTGTTAACTATACCATAATCATTTATTACGTGATTTACTTTTTCATCAACAAACTTTGCTAATCTTTTTATCCTCTCCTCATCCTGGCCAATAAAAACAAATGGTTGATTCAATATGTTTACCTCAACCCTTTTTTCCATCTATGTCCTTAAAAATCCACAGACTCGACCTTTTCGAGGATGCCCATAACCTTCTCAAGTACCAGCTTTCTCTCATTGGCAGTCTCGTCAAGCCTCTTTTTCAGTTCCTTGTTTTCATTTTCCATGGCCTGTAGCTTTACTGAAAGCTGTTCCTTTTCTTCCTTAAAGGCCTTATAATTTTTAATGAGCATCTCAATCTTTTTTTCCAGTTCATCTATTTTATTGTCACTAAACAGTTCCATAACTTATTAATTAATCCATTTTTTGTTGAAAAGTCAAGAATAAAAGGTATGCCTTGATAAACTCATCTAT